>NZ_JAKRNR010000014.1:0-90803 GCF_022346685.1 Sphingomonas sp. ACRSK
CGATCGGATCGCGCCGCAGCCCACCCCCAGCATGCTGGTCCTGAGCAGCGAGGATTTCGCCGCCTCCGACATCGGCGCGATCCGATCGAAGCAGGGTGCCGAACTTGCCGACAGCGGTGCGGCGAACGACGGCGGCGACGCTGCGGACAGCGGTGCGGCCTATGGCCCGGGCGAAGGACCCGGCGGCGAGCGGCTGTACCGGGCGGAATGGTATCGCCGGCCGACCGACCGGGAGCTTGGCGCTTATATGCCGCCGCAGGGTGCCCCTGCCGGCGCCTGGGCAGAGATCGCCTGCCGCACCGTCGCCGATTATCGCGTCGAGGACTGCCGCGAGCTGGGCGACTCTCCGCGGGGATCGCGGCTGGCGGGCGCCATCCGCCAGGCCGCATGGCAGTTCCGCGTCCGCCCGCCGCGGGTCGGCGGGAAGCCGATGATCGGCGCCTGGGTCCGCATCCGCATCGACTTCACCCAGCGTCCCCAGCCCTAGCGTCGCTGCGGCGTTGTGCCGGCCGCGGACGCCGCATAGACTGCGGGAATGGAAAGCCTGCTCGCACTCTTCTCCGACCCGACGGCCTGGGCCGCGCTGATCGCGCTCGTGGTGATGGAGGTGGTGCTCGGCATCGACAACCTCGTCTTCATCTCGATCCTCTCGAACAAGCTGCCGGAGGAGCAGCGGGCCCGTGCCCGCAAGGTCGGCATCGGCCTCGCGCTCGGCATGCGGCTGATCCTGCTGTCCATGATCGCCTGGCTCGTCGGGCTGACGGCGGTGGTCTTCGACCTCGGCATCACCGGGCCGCTCAACGACTATGGCCAGCCCGCGTTCGAGACCGCCTTCTCCTGGCGCGACCTGATCCTGGTCGCGGGCGGGCTGTTCCTGATCTGGAAGGCGACCAAGGAGATCCACCACAATGTGGACGCCACCCCCAGCGACGACCTGCTCGACAAGAAGCAGGTGGCGGCGATCACCTTCGGATCGGCGATCGTCCAGATCATCCTGCTCGACATGGTGTTCTCGATCGATTCGATCCTGACCGCGGTCGGCATGACCGACAATCTCGCCGTGATGATCATCGCCGTGCTCGCCGCGGTCGGCGCCATGGTGCTGGCGGCCGATCCGCTGGCGAACTTCATCGCGCGCAACCCCACGGTCGTGATGCTCGCGCTGGGCTTCCTGCTGATGATCGGCGCGGTCCTGATCGCCGATGGCTTCGGCGTCCATGTGCCCAAGGGCTACATCTACGCGGCGATGGGCTTCTCGGTACTGGTCGAACTGCTGAACATGCTCTCCCGGCGGGCGCAGCAGCGGAAGGGCGAGAAGCACTAGGGCCGTCTTCCGCCGCCGCGGGCCGGCCAGGTCGTGGACTCATCAAGCGGACGGTCTGGAAACGCCCAATTGCAGACATCGAGCAATCGGTCCAGGGTGCGGCATGGTTCGTCGGCTTGCCATCATCGGTATGTTCGCGCTGCTCGCTGCCGCGTGGCTGATCTTCGAGCTGCATAACATATGGCCATTTAACGGCGACAGGATTGAAGTCCTGAGGATCATGTTCGCGCTTGGAACCCTCGGGACCATCGCTGCATTCACTTGGGGCTGTTCGCCCCTGTTACCTCCAGCCTCACTCGCAACGGCCTTCGTCAGCACGGCGGCTTATTCGCAGGCAGTCATGACACCGACCTATGTTCTAATGGTAGCAGTCATTGTGGTGCTGGTCGCTGCCCTCGGACTTGCTGCCTGTCGACCGCTGAACGTCCGCTTTCCACCCATAATCGGTCGTTCAATGCTCGCCCTAGAAGCGGTCGTTGATGGGTTCACGCCCTAGTCTTTTCCGTCCAGCACCGCCGCATAGGCGTGCGGGTCGACGTTCCCGCCCGACAGCAGCACCAGCATGCCGTCTGCCGGCGCCAGCTTGCCGGCAAGCAGCGCGGCAAGGGCGACCGCGCCGCCGGGCTCCACCACCAGGCGCAGCTGGCGCGCGGCCCAGCGCTGGGCGTGGCGGATCTCGGCCTCGCTGACGGCGACGCCAGTCGCGCCCCGGCGTGCGATCACCTCGAAGGTGAGCGGCGACACCCGCTGCGTCTGGAGCGCATCGCACGCGGTGTCCGGCGCGTCCGGCGCCACCGGTTCGATCCAGCCCGCCTCCAGTGACGCTCGCATGTCGTCCCAGCCCTCCGGCTCGACCACCGTCAGTTCCGCGTTCGGCAGGGCAAGCGCGAGGCCGGCGGCCAGGCCGCCGCCGCCGCAGGGCGTCACCACGTGGCGCACGGGCGCGAGCCCTTGCGCCTCCATTTGCCGCGCGGCTTCGATGCCGGCGCTCCCCTGCCCCTCGATCACCCAGGGATCGTCGAAGCTCGGCACCAGCGTCGCGCCGCGCGCGGCGGCGAGTTCGCCCGCGATCCGCTCGCGGCTTTCGGTGCGGCGGTCGTAGCGCACCACCTCGGCGCCGAGCGCCAGCGTCGCCTCGCGCTTCACCTCCGGCGCGTCGGCCGGCATGACGATCGTCGCCGGCATCCGCAGCCGCCGCGCCGCCCAGGCGACTCCCTGCGCGTGATTCCCCGACGAGAAGGCGACGACGCCCCGCGCGCGGGCCGCTTCGTCGAGCGCGGTCAGGCGATGCCAAGCGCCACGGACCTTGAACGCACCGATCGGCTGGAGCGATTCGGCCTTGAACGCGACCCGGCGCCCGCGGATTTCGGCCGCGAAAAGCGGTGTCGGGGGAAGGATTTGGGCGATCTTTGCAGCCGCGTCCCGCACTCCGGCGCGTGTGGGCTGTCGCACGATGGTCACATTTCGTCTCCGCAGCGGCCGTGATGCGAGTCAGGCGCTTTACACGCCGGTTCACCGACCCTATGTGCGCCATCCGCTGCCCCATGGGACTTCCAACCGCAAGGCAGCTCTTGTGTCGAACTACCCCGTTGGAGGTCCCTTGAATTGGCCGAACACCATAGCGCGCTGGGGCTAGCAATCGCCCACTCTGACGTCGTCCGCGGCGTCGACATCGCCCAGCGTGCCCCGGTCCAGCCGGTAACGCTCGTCCGTCCGCACGCCGCGCGTCGGGCCGCCCGATTCTTCGTCGAGAAGTTTCCGGGCCGGTCGATGTATGCGGTGAAGGCGAACCCGTCGCCGGATCTGCTGCAGATCCTGTGGGACAGCGGCATCACGCATTTCGACGTCGCCTCGATCGCCGAGGTGCGGCTCGTCTCGCGCACGCTTCCGGACGCGACCCTGTGCTTCATGCACCCGGTCAAGGCCGAGGAAGCGATCGCCGAGGCGTATTTCACCCACGGCGTGCGCGTCTTCTCGCTCGACACGACCGAGGAGCTGGAAAAGATCGTCCGTGCGACCCGCGGCGCCGAGGACCTGACGCTGTGCGTCCGGCTGCGCGTGTCGTCGGATCACTCGAAGCTCAGCCTCGCGTCGAAGTTCGGCGCGGCGCCGCACGAGGCGAAGGAACTGCTGTTCGCGGCGCGCCAGGCGGCCGACGCGCTCGGCATCTGCTTCCATGTCGGCAGCCAGGCGATGAGCCCGGAAGCCTATGCCAATGCGATGGAGCGCGTGCGCGCCGCCATCGTCGAGGCAGCCGTGACGGTGGACGTGATCGACGTGGGCGGCGGGTTCCCGTCGACCTACCCGGGCATGGAGCCGCCGCCGCTGGAGCGCTATTTCGAGACGATCCACCGCGCGTTCGAAAGCCTGCCGGTGTCCTATTCGGCCGAGCTGTGGGCCGAGCCGGGCCGCGCGCTGTGCGCCGAGTACAGCTCGCTGGTGGTGCGCGTGGAGAAGCGTCGCGGGGCCGAGCTCTACATCAACGACGGTGCCTATGGCGCGTTGTTCGATGCGGCGCACATCGGCTGGCGCTTTCCGGTGCAGCTGCTGCGCGAGCCGGAATCGGACGCCAAAGACGTGGGCTTCAGCTTCTACGGGCCGACCTGCGACGACATGGACCACATGGCGGGTCCGTTCGAGCTGCCGGCGGACATCCGGGCTGGTGACTATGTCGAGATCGGCATGCTCGGCGCCTATGGCTGTGCGATGCGGACGGCGTTCAACGGCTTTGGTTCGGAAGAGACGGTGATCGTCACCGACGAGCCGATGGCCTCGCTCTATGTCGCGCTGGAAGCGGCCGAACGCGCGAAGCGCTCGAACGTCATCAAGCTTTAACGGCCGCAAGGCCTACCTATATGGGCGGCGGGCGCTGACGGCCTCCGCCGCCCTTGACGGGTTTCGTGCGTCCCCTTGAACGACGCCGGTCCTGACTATTGGGAACATCATGACCGACACCAAGATCAACGACAAGCGCAAGGCTGAGCTGCTCTCGTCCGTCGTCGAGCACATCGACATCAAGAGCTTCGACGCGCGTCCGATCATCGATTCGATGCAGAAGATGAGCTTCACCAGCCGCGACCTGGCGCGCGCGACCGGCATCTACAACCAGATGCTGGAAGACCCGAACTGCTCGATCTTCCTGGTGATCGCGGGCTCGACCTCGGCCGCCGGCTGCATGGACCTGTACGCCGAGCTGGTGCGCAACAACATGGTGGACGGCATCGTCGCCACCGGTGCGACCATCGTCGACATGGATTTCTTCGAGGGCCTCGGTCACAAGCACTATCAGGCGCTGGAGATCCCCGACGACGACACGCTGCGCTCGCTCTACATCGACCGCATCTACGACACCTACATCGACGAGGAAGACCTCCAGAACGTCGACCACACGATCTTCGAGATCGCCGAGACGCTGGAGCCCCGCGCCTACAGCTCGCGCGCGTTCATCCGCGAAATGGGCAAGTATCTCGTCGAGCACGGCAAGAAGGAGAACAGCCTCGTCAAGCTCGCCTACGAGCATGACGTGCCGATCTTCTGCCCGGCGTTCACCGATAGCTCGGCGGGCTTCGGCCTCGTGAAGCACCAGGTCGACGCGATGAAGGCGGGCAAGCCCTACCTCACCATCGACTCGATCGCGGACTTCCGCGAGCTGACCGACATCAAGATCGCGGCCGGCACCACCGGCCTGCTGATGATCGGCGGCGGCGTGCCGAAGAACTTCATCCAGGACACGGTCGTCTGCGCCGAAATCTTGGGCCATGACGACGTCGAAGTGCACAAGTACGCGGTGCAGATCACCGTCGCCGACGTGCGCGACGGCGCCTGCTCGTCCTCGACCCTCCAGGAGGCGGCGAGCTGGGGCAAGGTCAACACCGGCATCGAGCAGATGGTGTTCGCGGAAGCGGGCTCGGTCATGCCGCTGCTGGCGTCCGACGCCTATCACCGTGGCCACTGGAAGAACCGTGCGAAGCGCGGCTGGGCCAAGCTGTTCGGCGGCAAGTAAGCCTGCCCGACTGGAAGGAACGAACCCGCCCGGGCATGTCTCGGGCGGGTTTTTCTTTGGGCTTCGTCGCGGTACCTGTCGTTCCAAAGACAGGGAGAGGCACCATGACGATCGACCGCCGCACGCTGCTCGGCACCGCACTCGCGCTGCCGGTCGCCGCCGCCGCCAGCCAGGGCGCGCAGGCACAGACCCGCACGGGCATGACGCCGTGGCCGCCGGCGGAGCACTTCCGGCTGTGGCCGGGCAAGGCGCCCGGAGCGCCGGCCAGGCTCCCCACCCCCAGGCCCGAGATGAGCGGCAACCCGGCGCAACCGGAACTGTGGATGCGCGGCACCGCCGATCCGATCGTCGCGGTGTACCGTCCCGAGCGCCCGGACGGTCGCGCGGTGCTGTCGATCCCGGGCGGCGGCTATGGCTTCGTCTCCCTGGAGAACGAAGGGATCGACGTCGCCAGCGTGCTCAACCCGCTGGGCGTCACCGTGTTCGTGCTGAGCTATCGCCTGCCGGGCGATGGCTGGGCGAACCGCGCGGACGTGCCGCTGCAGGATGCGCAGCGCGCAATGCGGCTGATCCGCGCCAATGCCCGGCGCTATGGGATCGATCCCGCCAACCTCGGCGTGCTCGGCTTTTCGGCGGGCGGGCACCTGGCCGCATCGCTGACCGTGGGCCATGACGACCGGATCTACGCGCCGGTGGACGCCGCCGACCGCCAGTCCGCTCGCCCGGCCTACTCCGGCCTCGTCTATCCCGTGACCAGCCTCTCCAGGCCGGGGACCCATAGCGGCTCGGGGAACAACCTGCTCGGGCCGAACCCCGACGAGGCGACCCGCCGCCGCTATGACACGCCGCCGCGCATCACGGGCGCGACCCCGCCCCTGTTCCTGGTCCATGCCATGGACGATCCGCTGGTGCCGTTGGAGCAGAGCCTCGACGTGCTCGCCGCCGCCCGCGCGGCCAAGGTGCCGGTGGAGGTGCATTTCTTTGAAAAGGGCGGGCACGGCTTCGGCGCGAAGCACCTGCCGGAAACAGCGCCCGGGCGCGGCTGGCTCCGATTGTTCGACCTTTGGATGCAGCCACACCTCAGCTGAAGTGCGCGTGGGCTGGGTCCCAAGCTGGCACAGCCGCACCACTGAGGGCGTAAACCCTTCGTTTACTCGATTTCTTCGTCGCTGGTATTCCGCCGGAAACGACAGGGGAATCGAGATGAAGCTTTCGACCATGATCTGCGTGGCGCTGATCGCTACCGCAAGCACCCCGGCATCGGCCACCGGTTGGTGGTGGTGGGGTGGTTCCAGCGGCGGCCACACGGGTTCCAGCGGCGGCAACACCGGCTCGACCGGTGGCCACAGCTCCACCGGCGGCACTGGTTCGTCGGGCGGCACGCCGGCACCGGTGCCGGAGCCGGCCACCATGCTGCTGCTGGGCGGCGGCGCGGCAGCACTCGCCTTCGCCCGCAAGCGTCGCGCGAAGTAAGCGGTGGGGCGGCTGCAGCCGCCCTGCCCCTCAGCCGAACAGGCGCCGCATCGATCGGTCGAGCATGACCAGCTGCCACAGGGTACGGCCATGCTCCGCCCGGCCGGTGCGATGATCGGCGGCGAGCCGCTCGACCGCGGCCGGATCGAACCAGTTCGCCAGCACCGGTGAGCGCGCAAGCGTCGCCGCCTCGGCCGCGAGCGCATCGCGGAACCAGGCGCTGACCGGCGTCACGAACCCCATCTTGGGCCGATAGAGGATCTCCTTCGGCAGCCAGGGTTCGAGCGCCTTCTTCATCAGCCACTTGCCCTGCCCGCCGCGCAGCCGAAGGGCTGGCGGCAGCGTGGCGGCGAACGCCACCAGGCGATGATCGAGCAGCGGCTCGCGCGCCTCCAGGCTCACCGCCATGCTGGTGCGATCGACCTTGGTGAGGATGTCGCCGGGCAGCCAGTGCTGGATGTCGGCATATTGGGCGGTGTCCAGCGCGTCGCGCGCCGGCGCATTGCGCATCGTCGCCACATAGCGCTGCTCACCGCGATAGCCGCCGAGCGCCGTGCGTGTCGCGGCGGTGTAGAGCCGGTCCCGCGTCGCCGGCGTGGTGACCCCGACCGCCCGCGCGTAGGCGGCCGCACCATCGTCCGCGAGCGCGAGCAGCGTCGTCTTGGCGCGCAGCGGCCGCGGCGCCCAGTCGGCCTTTGGATAGGCCGCGCCGAGCGCACCGAAGAGGCGCGAACGCCACTGCGCCGGGAGCATCCCGCGCACCCGCTCCTCGGCGGCGTGGAACCGATAGCGGCGGTATCCGGCGAACGCTTCGTCGGCGCCGTCGCCGGACAGCGCCACCGTGACCGTCTCCCGCGCCAGCGCGCAGACCTGATAGGTGGCGAGCGCCGAGGCGTCGGCGAAGGGCTCGTCGAACGCATCGACCAGCCTGTCGATCAGGCCGAAGTCGTCCGAGGCGACGGCGCGGGTGCGGTGCTCGGTGGCGAAGCGGCGGGCGACCAGATCGGCGTGGGCCCGCTCGTCATGATCGGCCTCCTCGAAGCCGATGGTGCAGGTCTTGACCGGCTGGCGGCTGGCCTCCGCCATCAGCGCCACCACTGCCGAGCTGTCGACGCCGCCGGAGAGGAAGGCGCCGAGCGGCACGTCGGCGACCATGCGGGAGCGCACGGCCTCCCGCAGGTGGTGCACCAGCTCCGCGGTCAGGTCGCGGGTCGAACCCTTGGCGCGCTGGGAGAAATCCACGTCCCACCAGCGCACCGGCTCCGGCATCGGCCGGCCGCGCTCCAGCAGCAGGAAGTGGCCGGCAGGCAGCTTGCGCACGCCCGCGACGATGCTCGCGTCGTCGGGGACGTAGCCGAGCGCCATGTAATCCTCGATCGCGCCCAGATCGGGCGCGCGACGGACCAGCGGATGGGCGAGCAGCCCCTTCAATTCCGACGCGAAGGCGACCGCGCCGTCCGACAGCTCGACATAGTGGAGCGGCTTCACGCCCAGCCGGTCGCGGGCGAGGAACAGGCTGCGTGCCTCCGCATCGTAGAGCGCGAAGGCAAACATGCCGTTCAGCCGTGACAGCAGCCCCGGTCCCCAGGCGCGCCAGCCGTGGAGCAGCACCTCGGTATCGCCGTCGGTGGTGAAGCGGGCGCCGAGGTCCATGAGTTCGGCGCGCACCTCGCGGTAGTTGTAGATCTCGCCGTTGAAGACGACGACGTGGCTTTCGCCGGGCGTCGCCATCGGCTGCGGGCTGCCCGCCACGTCGATGATGGAAAGGCGCCGGTGGCCGAGCCCCACGCCCGGTGCCGTCCAGATGCCCGATCCGTCTGGCCCGCGATGCGCGAGCGCGTTGGTCATGGCCGCGATCCGCGCCGGCTCGATCGGCTTGGGTAGCGCGGGATAATAGAGGGCGGCGATGCCGCACATCAGCGCGCACTCCCCGCGACGGAGGCGGCCAGCCGGTCGATCGGCGCGGCTGCGGCGACGAAATCCTCCGCCGCCGCGCGCGCCGCCTGGCCGCCGCCATGCGCCGATACCAGGACGGCGACGGCGAGCGGCGAGCCGCCGAGCAGCTTGCCCTTGAGCGTCTCCAGCTTGACGCGGCGGGGGCTGCCGGTCGTGACGTCGCCCAGCCGGTACCAGGTGAAGGTCTGGCGCTCGACCGGGCCGGGCGCGGTCATGCGCACGCCACTGCTGCCAGCGAGCGGCGGCAGGTCCTCGATGCGGACCCAGCGATCGTTCTCGCGGATCGCGCCCTGGCCGAAGCCGACCAGTTCCTTGCCCTCGCGCTGGCCCGCATAGACCGCCACCGCCAGGTCGACCCGGCGGCCTTGCGCGTCGGCATAATGGCCCAGCATCAGGCGATCGGCTCCCGGATAGTTGGGCGCCCAAGCCGGCCCCTCCCCGGCCACCTGGCGCCAGCCGGGCACCGCCGGCAAGACCGAGCGTGCGGGCAGCGGCGCCGTCCGGCCCTCCCCAGCCCAGCCCCAGCCGGCGAACAGCAGCGCGATGGCCAGTACCAGCGCGGTTGCGAGCGGCAGCCGTAGCGTCCAGGTGACCGGCGCCTGCAGCGCGGCGGGATCGAACCAGGGTGCGTCGGGATCGCGATCGAACCAGCGCCACCCGATCGCCATCACCGCCGCCATCACCAGGGCGAAGAAGACCCAGCCATAGACGATGTGGTCGAAGCCGGTGGCTGCCTCCACCGAGGTCAGATGCGCGGCATAGATGGTGCCGGCCGCACGCACGCCGTTCGCGAGCACCGGCACGACCAGCGCCATCGCCAGGAACGCCGCGCGCCGCTGCCAGCGGACATAGCAGACGTTGGCGACCAGCACGCCATAGGCGGCCATCGCGATCACGAACTTGGTGCCCGAACAGGCCTCCGCCACCTCGAAATAGCCGTTCGGGATCGTGATCAGCACGCCATCGACCACGGCCGGCACGTTGAGCAGGTGGAGCAGCCCCATGGTCTGGCGGACGGTCAGCGCCTGAAGCGGCATCTCCAGGAAATCGCCGAACGGGACCAGGAACGCCATGTAGCCGAGCGGAAAGGCGAGCCCGCGCGCGACATTGGGGCCGAGCAGCGCCACCACCGCGCCGGCAAGCATCGTCACCAGCCCGGCGTGGCGGAACAGCGCGACGGCCGCCGCATCGCCGACGAGCCAGACGAAGGCGCCGACCGCCACCGCCAGCAACCCGGGTCCCCACGCCTGGGGATGCAGCTGCGCCAGTTCCCGCCGCCGCTGCCACACGAGCCATGCGAGAATCGGCGGCACGAACAGGCAATGGCCGTAGGTGGTGGAGTTCCACCAGATGCCCAGCATGTGCGCGACGTCGCGGCGGAAGATCAGCAGCAACGCGGCCCAGGTGCCGGCGAGACAGGCCAGCGAGGTGAGCCAGCGCGAGCCCAGGCCGGCGGCGAGCGGCGGCGAGGCGATCGTCCCGCTCATGCCGCCTGCCGCTCCAGCAGCGCATCGAGCGGTGCCAGCTGCGCGTCCCAACCATAGCGGCGCTGCACCTGCGTGCGTGCCCGAGCACCGATCTTGGACGCCTGGGCGGGGTCGGCGAGCAATGCCGAGACGGCGTTCGCGAAGTCTGCCGGCGCACGCGCCACGGAAAGGCAGCCGTCGTGGTCGATCCCCTCCGCAGCTTCCGGTGAGGCGACCACCGGACGCGCCATCGCCATTGCTTCGAGCACCTTGTTCTGGACACCGCGGGCGATGCGGAGCGGCGCGACCACGACATTCGCCGCAGCCAGCCAGCCGCGAACGTCGGGCACTTCGCCGGTCACCAGCACGTCGGGCTGCTCGGCCAGGGCGCGGACCGCCGGCGTCGGCGCGCGCCCGACGATCGCGAAGCGTGCGCTTGGATGGCGTTCCCGGACTTTGGGCAGCACGGCTTCTGCGAACCAGGTGACTGCATCGACGTTGGGGCGATAGTCCATCTGGCCGGTGAAGACGATCAGGGGCGCGGCTTCGGAAACGGGCTGAACCACAGCCGGATGGTAGAAGCCGGTGTCGATGCCGTTGCCGATCGCCCGGACGCGCGGCGCACCCGTTGCTTTCCGGAACAGCGCGGCCTCCGCCTCGCTGACGAACAGGCTGGCGTCGGCGCGTGCGGCGACGTCAGCCTCGAACGCCTGGAGCAGCCGCGCCTCGCGTGCGAGCAGCCAGCGCATCGGCCCCGTCGCTTCGCCGGCATATTGGGCGAACTTGGCGGAATCCATGTCGACGAAATCCATCACCACCCGCGCGTTCGTATCGGCAGGCAGATATTGCGCCATCTGGCCGGAGAAGACGTAGATCGCCTCGATCGGCTCGCATGCCAGTACCTCTTCTACCGCCGCGCGCATTGCGGAAGCGTCGAAGGCGGTGAGGGAAAACGGGCGGCGGGTCGCCAGCGCCTCAGCGACAGCGCGCACCCGCCCTTTGCCGCGCCACAGGATCGCGCGGCTGGCGGTCGCCTCCACAAGCTTGGGACGCGGCTGCAAATCGCGGCGATCGTCGGCAAAGGCGCAGAGATGGAGCCGGTGGCTGCGCGCGAGATGCCGCAGCAGGTGCCAGCCGCGGATCTTGTCGCCGCGATCGGGCGGAAACGGCACCCGGTGCGCCAGGAACAGGATCGATGCCATCAGCCGAGCCCGCGCGCGATCCAGGGGCCGACGCGGTTGGCGATGGCGAGCGGCAGCCGCTGCCAGGCGGCGATCTTCAGCCGATATTTCGGGTTGAGCGGGCTGGCGTCCCGGGGCGCGGCGCCGTCACGGGTCCAGGTCGCATAGGCGAGCGGTTGGGGCGTGAAGCCCCAGTTCTTCTTGAACGCGGCCGGCCCGGTGCCGGCCTTGGACCGGCCGAAGTCGAAGGCGGTGCAGCCGCGATCGCGGGCATGCCGCATCAGCGCGAAGTACATCGCGTCGTTCGCCCGCAGCGCGCGGGCGGCGCGCGTCCCGCCGCCCCAATAGGGATAGACGGTGCCGCGCCAATAGAGGCTGAGCACGCTCGCCACCGGCCTGCCGCCATGGCGCACGGTCAGGATATCCGCACCCTCCGGCCCGAAGGCGTCGAGGACTTCGCGGAACAGCGCCGGCGGGAACACCGGCGTGCCCAGGTTGCGGACGGACTCGCCATAGACAGCGAAATGCTCGGCCACGTCCCGGCGGCTTCGGCCGGTTGCGACCTCGAAGCCGGCGGCGAGCGCCTTGCGGACCTCCGCGCGCTGCTTGCGCGGGATGGCGGCGAGTTCGGCGGCATCGTCCCCGGCGATCGGGCGAACGAAGCCGAGATAGCGGCCCTCGTCCACCGTCCAGCCGGCTCCGCGGGGCGCCGGGCCGCCGCGCAGCTCGATCGTCGGTGCGCCTTCTTCGTCCGCGATCGCGAGCGCCTGCTCGATCAGCGCTGCCTGCGCCGCTGCATCGTCGCCGAGCGGGCCGCCCGCGACGCCGAAGCCGGTCGAGACCAGCGCGGTGCCGAACAGACGCGATCGCACGGTGGTGAGCGGCAGGATCGCCGCCAGCGTGTCGCCGCGCTCCGCCACCAGCATCGCGAAGCGCTGGCCGGTCGCCCGCGCCGTCGCCATGCCCCAGGCCGGCAGGTGAAAGGGCGTGCCCCCCGGCTGCCCCGCCACGAAGCCGGCGATGCGCGCGCGCTCGGCCGCATCGTCCGGCCGGGCGGTGCGGACGGTCACTCCCGCGACGAGTTGCGTCACGCGCGCTGCGCCTCCGCGGCCACGATCGCGTCGGCACGCCCCCAGCGGTGCCGGCGCAGCAGCCGGCGCAGCTTGCCCTCCATCGCGCCCAGGCGCGCGTAATGGCGCACGCGCGAGCGCATCGGCGCACCGGCCACGCGCGGCTGGCCGGCGTCGATCTCCCACGGGTGGAAGTAGAACATGGCGGGGCGCCCCTCCCCGGCATTTGCCTGCGCCACCGCGCGTTCGGTGACGGCGCCCGGCAACAGCCGGAAGAAGCCACCGCCGGCCGGCACCTGCCGCCCGAGCACGCGCGCGGTGGTGATCGGCCATTCGATCAGGTCGCTGCCGGCAAGCGGGCGAAAGGGATGCGGCGGCGCGTCCGGCCAGCCATAATGGTCGTGGCGGACCGGGGCGACGCTCGACGAATAAAAATGCCCCGTCTCGGCCAGCACCGCGTGCGCCCAGGGGGTGCGCGCGTCGATCGAGAAGCTGGGCGCGCGATAGCCGGTGACGGCGACGCCGCCCGCATCCTCCAGCGCCGACCGCGCCCGCGCCACATCGGCGCGGAACTGATCGGGGGTGAAGGTGAAGACGCGTTGGTGATCCCAGCCGTGGCTGGCGACCTCGTGCCCCGCCTCGGCGATGCGGCGGATCAGGCCGGGCGCCCGCTCCGCCACCCAGCCGAGCGTGAAGAAGGTCGCGGTCGTGCCCGTCTCGGCAAACACCGCCAGCACGCGATCGGTATTCGCCTCGACCCGGCTTTCCAGGCGCGGCCAGTCTTCGCGGGCGATCACCGTTTCGAAGGCACCGACCTGGAACCAGTCCTCGACATCGACCGACATGGCGTTGCGCATGGGCGGCGGCTCAGGCGGCGTTGCCGCGCAGCCGGTCGATGTTGGGCCGGCGCTCCTCGCCCTCCACCCAATCGACCAGCAGCATCAGCACGCGGCGCACCGTCTCGTCCTGATCGGCCAGGCGCGCCTCCAGCTCGGCGATGCGATCGTTGAGCGCCGCCAGCTCCGCGGTCTGCGTGCTGCCGGGTGGGGGCACGGCGTGGAGCACGCCGCGCGCCGGGCGGGCGGCGTCCGGCGATGGCGCAGCGGCGGGCACATGCTCCTCCGCCTCTTCCGAATGGCCCACGTCGTCGGCCAGCTCCGCGCCGACGGCGTCGATCTCGGCTGCGTCGAAGCGCTCGATCTCCTCGACGCCACCCATCAGGAGCACGCGGCTCATCAACAAGTTCAGCCGGCGCGGCACGCCGCCCGACCAGCGATGCAGCGCCTCGATCGCCTCGGGCGTGAAGTCCGGCCGGCCGTTCCAGCCGACCAGCGACAAGCGGTGGACGATGTAGGGCTCGACCTCATGCGCCTCCATCGGATCGAGATGGTGCATCGCGATCACGCGCTGGCGCAGCTGCTCGACCCGGCCGGAGCCCTGCAGTCGCTCGCGGAACTCGGGCTGGCCGAGCAGGAAGATCTGGAGCAGCGCATGGCCGCCGGCCTGGAAATTGGACAGCATCCGCAGCTCTTCGATCGCGGAGAGCGGCAGCGACTGCGCCTCATCCACCACCAGCAGCGTGCGGCGGCCGGCACGCGCGACCGCATGAAGACCACGCTCGATCGCGGACAGCAGCTGCGCCTTGGAAAGACCCGTCGGGTCGGTGCCCAGGCCCGACGCGATGACCTGCAACAGGTCCTCCGGCTCCAGCTGGGTCGTCACCAGCCGGATGACGTTCAGGCGAGCGGGATCGATGGTGGAAAGGACGTGGCCCAAGAGCGTGGTCTTGCCCGCACCCGGCTCGCCGGTGATGACGATGAAGCCCTCACCCTCGCTCAGGCCATAGGTAAGGTACGCCATCGCCTTGCGATGGGTGCCGGTGTCGAACCAGAACGCCGGATCCGGCGTGAGCTGGAACGGCTTGCCCGAAAGGCCATAGAAGTCGTCGTACATCGTCCCGGCCTCCTCAGAAGCGGTAGCCGAAAGCGAGCAGGGCCTGGGCGATCCAGGCGCTTTCGCTCCGTTCGACATCAAAAGTGTACAGCCCGGCCGAAAAGGTCCCATAGGCCCGGCCGAAGTTGCGATAATAGGCGCCCTGCGCGCCGCCGCCCCAGCTGTCGAGCGCGCCGTCGATCCCGCTGGTGAAGTAGTTGGCATAGAGGTCCGCGGTCACCCCCGAACGCGAATCCAACGCCCGCTGCGCGAACGCCTGCGCGTAGTAGCTCTCGTCATTGCTGCGGTAGATGTCTGCACCCGGCACCTCCGGGAGGAAATAGTGACGGTTGCTGTAGCCCGCCCCTACCCCCAGCCGCGTGTTGCCGCGGCTGACGGCATAGACCGCATCGACCCCGCGCGCGCGATAGACGGCGGTGGAGATCGACTGGAACACCGGGGTCAGGCAGGTGCCGGGCTGCGGGACGCCGCCCGGCGTGGTGCCGCCGCTGAACACGCAGCCGCTGTAGCGGTTGCCGAACGGATCGGTACCGCCGTTGTAGAAGCTGGTCGGCAGCGATGCGAGGCCGCTGGTCAGCTGCTGGCCGAAGGTGGTGACCGTGTCGTAGACCCGCACCTGGAGACCGGCATTGGGTGCCGTCTGCCACGTCAGCGATCCCGTGTAGATCATGCTGCCGTAGCGCTGGCCGATCCGCGCCTCCAGCTGGAAGCGCGGGCTCGGGTGCCAGACGACACCCGCGTCCCAGATCACGCCATCGACGTCATAGGCCAGGCGGATTGGGGAATCGGGATCGGTCACATACCGGCCGGACCCGTCCAGGACGGGGAAGCCCTGCGCATCCAGCAGCGGATCGCGCTGGCCGACCTCGATCTTTTCCCAGCCGATGCCGCCGACCACCGCGAGTTCGCGGCTCACCGGCATCAGCGCGTCCAGGCGCAGGAACTTGCCCTCGTAGAACTGGTCGAGCTGGCTCGTGTCTTCCCGCACCAGCCCGCCCGAAAGCGTGAGGCCGACCGGCAGCACCGTACCCGGCCGGGTCGAGAGGCTGCCGGTCAGCTGATGGCTGGTGGAATCGTCATAGAAGTCCAGCTCGCGGCCGGTCTCGTCGCGGAACAGGTCCGGCGCCTCCACCTTGGTGTCGCCGAGGCGATAGGCGGCGTTGACCGCGACCGGGCCGGCCCGCGTTGAGAGCGTGGGCCCACCGTAGAGCGAATAGACCTGGGTGCTGCTGCCGTCATAGCCGGCGAGATAGGCGGGCGAGCCGCCGCCGATGCCCGCGCGGGTGCGGGTTGCGAGTGCGCCCGCCTCTACCGAGATGGTGCGGGTGAGCTGCGCGTTCGCACGGGCGAGGCCGGAATGGACGTCGCTGTCGCGGGCGTCGTCTCCCCATCCGAAGGTGCGCTGATATTGATAGGACAGCTGCACCTGTACCCGCCGGCTCTGCACCACCGCGTCCACGCCGGCAGTCAGCTGGGTGTAGGTGAGGACATCGTCATTGGTGAGGTCCGCCGACAGCACCTGGCCGACCTCGATATAGGGCGACACCTCGACCCGGCGCCCCTGCGCCTGGGCCGGATCCGTCACTGTCAGCACCAGCACGCCCGCACCGGCCAGCCACGCGGCTCGGTTCACGCCTCCTCCTCCGCTTCGTAATAGCTGCCGAAGCGGCGGCCGCGCGGCTGGAGGGAGACGGCGTTCAAGAGCAGCTGCACCGTGTCGCAGCCATCGAGCAGCGCCACCGCCTCGCGCAGGTCGCTCTCGCTGGTGCGATCCGCGCGCACCACGACCAGCACCTGGCCGACATGCTCCGCAAGCGCCGCCGCGGTGGAGGCCGCGAGCACCGGTGCCGAATCGAAGACCATCAAGCGGCGCGGGTTCGCCCGCTCGAGCCGCTGGAGCAGGGCATGGGCACGGTCACTCGCCAGCAATTCGGTGTCGTTGTCGCTGCGGGCACCGGCCGGCAGCACCGACAAATTCGGCACGTCCGTCGGGATGATGCAGCCCTCGACGTCGATCGACGGGTCGGCGAGCGCATCGAGCAGTCCCGGCCCGCTCGTAATGCCGAGCGTGTCCGGCACGTCGGGCTTGGCGAAGTCGGCGTCGATCAGCAGCACTTCGAGATCGCGCTCGGCGGCGAGCGAGAGCGCGAGGTTGACCGAGCAGAAGGTCTTGCCCTCGTCGGGCTGGGCCGAACAGACGAGCACGCTGCGCGAGCGGGCGGCGTCGCCCTCGCGCGCGGCGAGCAGCAGCTGGCGCTTCACCAGGCGGAATTCTTCGGCCAACGCCGTGACGGGGCCGCCGGGGACGAGCATGCCGCGCTCCGCCAGCCGCACCCGGTCGATCGGCTCGGGTGCGCGAGCGGGAACCGAGGGGGCAGCGGGTTCGGCAGGGTTCGCCGCGGGCGCAGGTGCCGGGCCCATCGGGCGCAGGCCGGCGCCCGGCTGGAAGCCATAGCGCTCGACGGCGCGCTCGAGCAGCGAGCCGCGACGGCGCGGGGGCGGCGGAGCGCCGTTGATCGGATCTCCCCTCATGCCGCCGCGAGCCCCCGCATCAGGAACTCGACGGCGATCAGCGCGACAAAGGCCACGCCCAGCGCCGCGGTGGCTCCGGTGAACAGCTTCAGGCGCCGCTGCCGCAGCTGCTGCTGCGTCTGCGTCAGCATCTCGCCTATCGAGCCGATCACCGGCAGGCCGCTTGCCCGCTCCAGCCGCGCGGCGGTGGAGAAGCCGGACCGCAGCTTGCCGAGCGCAAAGGCGCTGGCGACGCCGCCGCCCAGCCCCACGATCAGCACGCCGAAGAGCAGCAGCGGGCGGTTGGGAGAGGCAGGCACGCTCGACTGGCTGGGCGGGTCGATCAGGCTGAACTTGACCGCATCCGTCTCGTTCTGGACCTGGCGGCGCAGGCGGACCTGCTCGCGGTCGGCGAGCAGCTGGTCGTACTGCGTCTTCATGGCCGCGATGTCCTGATCGAGCTGGGCCTGCTGAGCAGCGGCCGCCGGATCGCGGGCCATGCGGGCCTGGACGCCGGCGAGCTGCGCCTCCAGCTGCCCCTTGCGCTGCGACAGCTCGGCCACGCGCGCGGCGCGTTCGGTGCGCATCGACTGGAGTTGAAAATAGAGCGGGTTCGTCTGAGCCGCCGATCCGCCGCTGCGCGTCACCGGCTCATTGCGGGCCGCGGCGCGTGCGGCGGCAAGCTGGCGGTTGAGCGCGATCATGTCCGGATGCTGGTCCGTCCAGCCGCGCCCGCGGCCTTCCGCCAGCTGGCCCTCGATCGCCGCGACGCGTGCACGCGCCGGGCCGGCCGCTACGCTTCCCGCGTCGCCGGCGACCGTCGCCGCCGTGGCGGCAAGCTGGTTGTTTACCGCGGACAGGCTGGTGTTCGCCGCGGCAAGCTCGCCGTCGATCTGCGCCAGCTGTTCGCGCGCCTGGCTCATCCGCTCGTCGAGCGAGCCGGTGCCCGGCAGCAGGTTCAGGAACTGCGCCTGGAAGCCCTGCCGCTTCGCCTCTACCTGGGCGATCTGCTGCTGACGGGCGCCCAGCTGCTGGTCCAGGAACCGCAGCGACTGGCTGGTCGCATCGCGCCCGCTCGCCAGATTGTCCTCGACGAAGAGGTCGATCATCTTCTGCACGACTTCGCGCGCCAGTCGGGGGTCGCCCAGCGTCGCCGAAATCTCGAACAGATTGTCCTGCTGCGCGACGATGCGGATCGCCTGTTGCAGCATCGCGATGCGGTCGTTGACGTCGCGGTCGTTGGCGACGGTTTTCGCCAGGCTGGTGCCGCGCACGACCTTTTCGAGGTTGTAGGCGGAGGCGAGCGTCTGGCGGACGCGCTCGATGTCCTCTGCCTGCTGGTCCTGGATGCCGCCCGTCGCGGTGCTGGTGGGCAGGATCGAACGCAGCTGGACCGACAGGCGCGCGGTAGACGTGTAGCGGTTGGGGATCTGCGACACGGCGAGCCAGCCGACCAGGCAGATCGCCCAGGCGACGCCCAGCGCCACCCAGCGACGAAGCCACACCAGGTGTGCGGCGACCCGCAGTTCGTCGAAGAGACCCTCCACCAGCGGCCCTTTAGAACATGGTTTCCGGGATGATAATAACATCCCCCGGCGCCAGCCGCACGTTCGCGGAAGTGTCGCCGTCCTTCAGCAGGCTCGCGATGCGCAGGCCATATTCCTGCTGCTTGCCGGTGGTCCGGTCATAGCGCACCAGCCGCGCGCGATTGCCGGCCGCGAACTCGTTCACGCCGCCGACCGCGATCATCGCGTCGAGCAGCGTCATGTTGGCGCGGTACGGCAGCGATGCCGGCTTCTCGGTGGCGCCGACGACGCGCACCTGCTGGCTGTAGGTGCCGGAGAAATTCTCCACGATCACCGACACCAGCGGGTCCTTGATATACTCGCCGAGCGCGAGCTTCATGTCCTGGGCAAGCATCGCCGGCGTCTTGCCGACGGCGGGCATGTCGCTGATCAGCGGCGTGGTGATGCGGCCATCGGGGCGGACCTGCACCTTCGCCGACAGCTCCGGGTTGCGCCACACGAAGACGTTGAGTTGGTCGAGCGGGCCGATCACATAATCCTCGCCCGGCGTCTCCTGCGCGGTGACGAAGGGCGCGGCCGGCAGTTCGGGGCGGGTCGCGGCGCATCCGCCCAGCAGCATCGCTGCCATGGCCATGATGCCGGCCGCCGCCGGGAAGCTGTGCACGCGCATATCGAACCCCTCGCTCATCGCCCGCCGCCCAAGGGGTGCAGGATCGTTGCTGCCCTATACCCGGCCCGGTAAAGATAGGGTTAGGTAGAAACCGGCGGTTCCCTTGGGTCGGCGTCCCATATCGGGAAGCTTCCCGACGCCTGCCAGCCGCACTCCAGCCCCCCAGGCCGTTCGGAAGCGGCTCAACGACCTTCAGGTCCGGCGGTTCCCCTGGACCACCAGCTCGCGCGCCGCCGGGTGGCCGAGAAAGGCCGCCGGGCTGGCGGTCGCGCCATAGGCACCGGCCAGGAAGATCGCGATGAGGTCGCCCACGGCGACCTCGGGCAGAGCGACCTTGTCGGCGAGCCGGTCGAGCGGCGTACACAGGCAGCCTACGACCGAGGCGGTCTGGGTTGCGGGCTCCGCCATCCGCCCGGCGACGGCGACCGGGTAGTTGCGGCGCACCACCGTCCCGAAATTGCCGCTGGCGGCAAGCTGATGGTGCAGCCCGCCGTCGACGATCACGAAGCACTCGCCGCCGCTGTCCTTCACGTCGATGACGCGGGTGAGGTAGACGCCCGCCTCCCCCACGAGCCACCGCCCGAGTTCGATCGCAAACGTGCTGTCGGCCAGCGTGGCAGGGCGCGTCGCCAGCGCGTCCCCGAGGGCAGCGCCGACCGCTGCGACGTCGACGGGCAGGTCGCCTGCGAAATAAGGGATACCGAACCCGCCGCCCAGGTTGACCAGCGGCGGTGCGGCTCCGGTCTCGTCCGCAAGCCGGGCAGCGAGCGCGACGGTGGCGGCCTGGGTCTCGATGATCGCGGCGGTGTCGAGCGCCTGGGAGCCGGCAAAGATGTGGAAGCCGCGCCACGCCGCGCCGGAGGCAAGGATGGTGCGGACGAGCGCCGGCACGCGCGCGGCATCGACCCCGAAGGGGGATGCGCGCCCGCCCATCCGCATGCCCGAGCCGCGCAGCTCGAAGTCCGGGTTCACCCGCACGGCCAGTCGCGGAGCGATGCCGAGCCGCTCGCCGATCGCGATCGCCCGGGCCACCTCTCCCTCGGACTCCGCGTTCAGGGTGGCGCCGACCTCAATCGCCGCCGCGAGTTCGTCGTCGCGCTTGCCGGGGCCGGCGAAGCTGATCTCGGCGGCGGGCTTCACCGCCAGCGCCTGCGCCAGTTCCCCGCCCGAGGCGACGTCGAGCCCGTCGACCAGCGGCGCGATGCCGGCAAGCAATTCGGGATGCGGGTTCGCCTTCATCGCATAGTGAATGCCGACCTCGGCCGGCAGCGCGCTCCGCAGCACGTCGACCCGCTCCGCGACGACACCCAGGTCATAGACGAACAGCGGCGTGTCACCCGCGCGGGCGACCAGCGCCTCGGCATCCTCGCCGCCGATGGTCAGCCGCTGCTGTCCGGCAAAGGCGGGCGGGATCGGGCCGGTCGGCTTCATTGCGGCGTCTCCTGGAACTCGGCGAGCACGGCGGCGCGCAAGCCGCTGCGATCGAGCTTGCCGTTGGCGTTGCGCGGCAGCGCGTCGCGCCAGCGATAGTGGGCGGGCTGCTGAAAGGCGGGAAGCTCGCGACGCAGGCGCTCGCGCAAGGCTGCCTCTGCAGCCTCGGCGGGGCCGTTGGCGCGGGCGACGACCAGCACTGCCTGGCCGAGCCGCGGATCGGGCACGCCGAACGCCGCGGCCTCCGCCGCCTCGCCGCCCGCAAGCACCGCCTCCTCCACCTCGGTCGGACTGATGCGGTTGCCGGCGCTCTTGATCATCTCGTCGTCGCGGCCGACGAAGCGGAGCAGGCCGTCCTGCCCCTCCACGACCGTGTCGCCGGACCAGACCGCGGTGCCGCCGTGCTCGGCGAACGCAGGTGCAGGCCGGAAGCGCTGGGCGGTCCGCTCCGCATCCTGCCAATAGCCCTGCGCCACCAGCGGCCCCGCATGGACGAGTTCGCCGGGCTCGCCGGCCTGCGCGCGGCTGCCGTCGGGGCGCACCACCAGCACCTCGGCAAAGGGAATGGCGCGGCCGATCGCGTCCGGTGCGCCATCCACCAGCGCGGGATCAAGGAAGGTCGACCGGAATGCCTCGGTTAGGCCGTACATCGGGTAGAGATCGGCCTGTGGGAACCGCTGGCGGAGCGCACGCACCATCGGGGTCGTCAGCGCGCCGCCCGAATTGGTGAGCCGCCGCAACCGCGCTGCCGTCTCGGCGGGCCAGTTCGCCTCGAGCAGCTGCGTCCACAGCGGCGGCACGCCGGCCAGGCTCGTGATCCCCTCGCGCTCCACCGCCTTCACCACGTCCCGCGCGGTCAGATAGTCGAGCGGCACCACGCAACTGCCCGCAGCCCAGGTGGAGAAAAGCTGGTTCTGCCCATAGTCGAAGCTCAGCGGCAGCACGCCGAGCACGCGGTCGGCGGGCGCGAGGCGGAGATAATGGGCGACCGAGATCGCGCCGAGCCACAGGTTGGCGTGGCTGAGCATCACCCCCTTGGGTCGCCCGGTGGAGCCGGAGGTATAGAGGATCGCGGCAAGCGCGTCCGTGTCGCCGCGCGACGGCGGCAATGCCCCCGCCGCATGGGCAAGCGCCTCCTCCTCCAGCGCGATCGCGCAACCCTGCGGGACGTCGCCGGCCTCCAGCAGCCCGGCACGCATTGGCTGGGTCAGCAGCAGCGCGGCGCCGCTGTCGGCGAGGATATGCGCCACCTGCGCCCGCTTGAGAACCGGGTTGATCGGCACGTGCACCAGCCCGGCGCGGGCGGCGGCGAGTGGCATCAGGCAGGCCGCGCGCGACTTCGGCAACCAGCTGGCGACGCGACTGCCGGGCGCCAGCCCCCGCCCGTGGAGCCAGTGCGCGAGGCGTCCTACCGCCGCCTCCAGCTCGGCGTAGGAGAGCGTGCCGTCCTTGCCCGCCAATGCAGGCGCCGCCGGGCTTCCCCGCAACGGCAGCGTGTCCAGGGGCTGGGGCACAGGATCGAGCGGAACCATCGGCGAGCGCATAGCCGATGCCGTCGCCAAAGCCACGCCCGCATCGCGCGCGCAGCTTGGCTTTCGGGCCTGCGCCCACTAACAGCGGGTCCAATCAGCAAGAGGAAAATCCCTTGGTTCCGGAACAGGCGAACGAGATCGAGAACACCGTGCGGGCCGTGCTGCGGGACGTGCTGGGCCTGTCGGCCGAGCGGGTGGCGGCGTTCGACGCGGACACACCGCTGTTCGGCGCGCTGCCGGAGCTCGACTCCATGGCGGTCGCAGGCGTGCTCACCGAGATCGAGGACCGGCTGGGAATCCTGATCGAGGACGACCACATCGACGGCGATACGCTGGCGACCTTCGGCTCGCTGACCCGCTTCGCCATGGGCAAGGCGGTGCATTGATCGACCGCTACGACTGGCCCGGCGGCACGGAGGCGATGCTTCGCTTCGGTCCCGCCACCGGGCCGGTCGTGGTGCTTGCCCTGCCCCCCTTCGAGGAGGCGAACCGCACCCGCACGCTGATGGTGTCGGTGCTGCGCCGGCTGGCCGAGGTGGGCATCGGCGGCGTGCTCCCGGACCTGCCGGGCCAGGGCGAAAGCCTGGTTGCGACCGAAGACGCCACGTTGACGGACTGGCGCGCTGCGTTTGCCGCATGCGTCGCGACGCTGCCCCACCCCCGGTTCGCGGCAAGCATTCGCGCCGGGGCGCTGATCGACGGCGAAGCGGACGTTCAGGCGCGTTGGTCGCTGTCGCCGCAGACCGGCGCCGAGCTGTTGCGCGAGCTGCACCGCACGGCGCGTTCGGCCGGGACGCCGGAAGGCGCGGGAGCATCGCGCGAGGCGCAATCGACCTCCGCACACGACCGCATCCCTGCGCAGGTAGGGATCCAGGGCCAAGCAGAACAACGCTTGTCTAAACAGAGAAACCCTGGGCTCCTGCCTGCGCAGGAGCACGGCGACGCAGGAGCCGCGATCGAGATCGCGGGCAACCGCATCGGAACCCACTTGCTGGATGCGCTCGCCGGGGCGGACATCGGCAGGCCGGACAGGATCGTCCGGCTGGAGAGCGATGCCCGCGCGGCCGACCGCCGCCTCCCCTATTCGCCGCCCTGGCGGCGCGCCGAGCCGGAAGCGGATCCGGCGCTCGCGCAGGCACTTGCCGCCGACATTGCCGATTGGGTGGGAACGTGGCGCGCCGCCTGATCGAGTTCCCCTGCGCTGGCGAGCGGCTTGCCGCGACCCTGGACGAGGCGCCGGGCAGCACCGGGCTGCTCATCGTCTCGGGCGGCAATGAGCTACGGATCGGCGCGCACCGCGGCATGGCCCTGCTCGCGCAACGGATTGCGGCCGGCGGGTGGCCCGTGTTCCGCTACGACCGGCGCGGCATCGGCGATTCGACGGGCGAGAACCGCGGCTTTGCCGACAGCGGCGCGGACCTCGTCGCCGCCACCGCGGCGTTCCGCGCGGAGGCACCCGGCGTCTCCCGCATCCTGGGCTTCGGCAACTGCGATGCCGCGACCACCCTGGCCCTGTTCCACCAAGCGGCGGGCATCGACGCGCTGCTCCTCGCCAATCCGTGGCTGGTCGAGAGCACCGGCGACACCCCGCCCGCGGCCGCGGTGCGCGCGCGCTATGCCGAGCGGCTGGGCGACCCTGCCCAGTGGCTGCGGCTGCTGCGCGGCCAGGTCGATCTGCGCAAGCTCGCCCGGGGGCTTCGGACGGTCACGCAGGCCGCACCCACCGGCTTGGCCGAGCGGGTCGCGGAGGCGCTGGCCGGCAGCCACGTTCCCGCCACACTGCTGCTCGCGCGGCGCGACAACACGGCGATCGCCTGCGCCGACGCCTGGCGCGGCCGCGCGTTCGACGCCGTCCGCAGCCGCATCCCCATGCTGGAACACGACACCGCCAGCCACAGCTTCGCGCGCGCCCCCGACGCCGAATGGCTGCACGCGCGCGTGCGGGAGGCGCTCGGCTAGGCTACGCCGTTGGCTCTTTCTCCGTTCCCCTCGAGTAGCCGTCGAGCTTGTCGAGACGGCGTATCGAGAGGTCGGTCGTTGTGGCTCTCTCGATACGGGCTCTCGACAAGCTCGATCCCTACTCGAGACAAACGGAGGAGAGGCAGATCACTCGGCCGCTTCGGCGATCTTCTCGAAGTCCGCCTCGGCCAGGAAGCGCTCGGCATCGAGCGCGGCCATGCAGCCGGTGCCGGCCGCGGTCACCGCCTGGCGATAGACCTTGTCGGTGACGTCGCCGCACGCGAACACGCCCGGGACGTTGGTGCGGGTCGAGCCCTTCTCCACGACGATATAGCCGTCCTCGTCCAGCTCGACATGGCCGCGGAACAGCTCGGTCGCCGGGTGATGGCCGATCGCGACGAAGCCGCCGTCGACCTCGATCTGCGACAGCTCGCCGGTGACGGTGTCCTTGAGCTCGATGCCGACCAGCCCGACGTTGCCGCCGCCGTCGATGAAGCGCTCGACCTTCTTGTTCCAGAGCACGCTCACCGCGTCATGCGCGAACAGCCGCTCCTGCAGGATCTTTTCGGCGCGGAAGCTGTCGCGGCGATGGATGATCGTCACGTCGGGCGAGTGGTTGGTGAGGTACAGCGCCTCCTCGACCGCGGTGTTGCCGCCGCCGATCACCGCCACCTTCTTGCCGCGGTAGAAGAAGCCGTCGCAGGTCGCGCAGGCGCTGACGCCCTTGCCCTTCAGCGCTTCCTCGCTCTCCAGGCCAAGCCAGCGCGCCTGAGCACCGGTCGCGATCACCAGCACATCGCCTTCATAGACGTCGCCGCCGTCGCCGATCAGGCGGAACGGGCGCTGGCTCACGTCCACCTCGACAATGGTGTCGTACATCATCCGCGTGCCGACGTGCTCGGCCTGGGCCTGCATCTGCTCCATCAGCCAGGGGCCCTGAATCACCTCCGCGAAGCCGGGGTAGTTCTCGACGTCCGTCGTGGTGGTGAGCTGCCCGCCGGGCTGGATGCCCTGCACCACGATCGGGTTCAGGCCGGCGCGCGCGCCATAGATGGCGGCGGAGAGCCCGGCCGGGCCGGAGCCGAGGATCAGCATGCGGGTGGTGTGGGTGGTCATCTCTTTTCCGTCTCGAAACTGTCGCGCCATTAACGGCACGGCGGGTGTGACCGCAACATGGGGATGCGGCCCGGGCTGTCCCAGCAAAGAAAAGCTCCGGCTGCGCAAAGCCGCGCCCCGGCTGGCGTCGCGGCGGCCGAGCGCATAGGCTGAGCCCCATGTTGAAACGCCTGCTCCTGCTCGTCGCGGCGCTGTGCGCCGCTCCCGCCCTCGCCCAGACGCCCGCCGCCGCCCCTCCCGCCGCGCAAACGGCACGCGTGAAGGTGGAGACCAGCGAGGGCAGCATCGTGCTGGAGCTGGAGAAGAGCCGCGCGCCGATCACCACCGCCAATTTCCTGCGCTACGTCGATGAGAAGCGGCTGGACGGCACCGTCTTCTACCGCACGGTGCGAGTCACCCCGACCTTCGGCTTCGTCCAGTTCGGCGTGCAGAACGCCCCCAAGCGGGTACTGCCGCCAATCAAGCATGAGCCGACCACCCAGACGGGCGTGCGCCATGTCGACGGCGCGATCTCCATCGCGCGGCTGGCGCCCGGCACCGCGCAGGGCGACTTCACCATCAGCGTGGGCGCGCAGCCCTCGCTCGACGCGGACCCCAGCCGCGAAGGCGACAACCTCGGCTACGCGGCGTTCGGCCGGGTGGTCGAAGGGATGGAGGTCGTCCACCGCATCCTGAACGCGCCGGTGAGCGAAGGCGGCCACTTCAAGGGCGAGATGATCGCCGATCCCGTCCGCATCCTGTCCGCCCGCCGGATCGACTGACCTTCCGTTTCGGAGCCGGCGCGCCTGCCCAGCCCCGCCGAAACGGTGCCATCGCCCGTCCAATAGCCCTGCTTGTCGCTGGTAAAGCAGCATCCATGTTGATACTCCACTAAATCAGTGGAGATTGGCGCGGATAGACAACGGGGAGGTTGATTGTGCCGAGTTCGCTTGCGGTGATACTGGCGTTGCAGACCACGGCTCCGCTGGCGAGCACGGAGCCGCCCGTCCCGGCGGCCGAAGCCGTTGCGGCAGCCGAGGTGCAGGAGGCGCCTGCCGCCGAAGCCGCTGGAGGCGAGGACGTGGTGGTGACCGCCCGTCGTCGCGCCGAGCGCGCGCAGTCGGTGCCGATCGCGCTGTCGGTGCTCGGCGCCGAGCAGATCGCCCGCACCGGCACCTTCACCATCCAGCAGGTGTCGCAGCAGGCGCCGACGCTGCAATATACCTCGTCCAACCCGCGCAACACCGCGCTCAACATCCGCGGCCTGGGCGTGTCGTTCGGCCTTGCCAACGACGGCCTGGAGCAGGGCGTCGGCTTCTATGTCGATCAGGTCTACAACAGCCGCCCGGCCGCCTCCGCGTTCGACCTGCTCGACATCGAGCGGGTGGAGATCCTGCGCGGGCCGCAGGGCACGCTGTTCGGCAAGAACACCACCGCAGGCGCCGTCAACATCACCACCAAGTCGCCGAGCTTCACGCCCGAGGGCGAGTTCGAGGCGTCGGTCGGCACGCAGAAGTTCGGGCAGATCAAGGCGGCAGTGACCGGGCCGATCAGCGAAACGCTGGCGTTCCGCGTGGCGGCGGGCAAGACCACGCGCGACGGGTTCGTGCGAAGCACACTGACCGGTCGCAACGTCAACGACCTCGACAACTTCGCCGTCCGTGGGCAGCTGCTGTGGCAGCCGAACGACGACGTGCGGGTGCGTCTGATTGCCGACTACAACCTGTCCGATGCCGATTGCTGCACCCAGGTCTATGCCGGCTATGGCGAGACGCTGCGGCCTGCCAGCCGCCAGTTCCCCGCACTTTCCGCCGCGCTCGGCTATCGTCCGCCGAGCCTCGACCCCTATGACCGGCTTGCCGACGCGGATGGCAAGCTGAAGGCGCGGTCCGAGATCGGCGGCATCTCGGCGATCGCGGATGTGGACCTGGGCAGCAGCACCCTCACCTCGGTCAGCGCCTACCGCTGGTGGGACTGGCAGCCGGCGAACGACCGCGACTATACCGCGCTCGACATCCTGCCGCAGTCGGCCAACCCGGTGCAGCAGGACCAGCTGAGCCAGGAGATCCGGCTCGCGTCCAACGGCCAGAACCGGCTCGACTACACGCTCGGCCTCTATGCCTATTACCAGGAGCTGCGCGGGCAGAACGTCACCGAATGGGGATCGGACGCCGCCTTCTGGCTGCTGGGGACGCAGACGGCGAACGGCACCGCGATCCCGTCCAACCTGCTCGACGGCTACATCACCACCTCGTCGGCGCTGTCGACCATCCAGAGCTACGCGGCCTTCGCGCAGGTCACCTGGCACATCACCGATACGCTGCGCCTGACGCCGGGGCTTCGCTACACCTATGAGCACAAGACCGCCGATTACGAAGCGGTCGTGTCCGGCGGCCTCCAGACCAACGACCCGGCGCTCCAGGCGGCCAAGCTCTCGATCTTCCGTCCGCAGGCCTATGACGTGAAGTTCAGCGACGACGCGCTGACCGGCGACATCAACCTGTCGTGGCAGGCGCGGCCGAACCTGCTCGCCTATGCAAGCTATGCCCGCGGCTTCAAGTCGGGCGGCATCAACCTGGCGGGCCTGCCGTTCAACGCCACCAACAACCCCGCGCTCGATCGCGCGATCGTCAGCCCGGAAAAGTCGCAGTCCTACGAAGTGGGCATCAAGAGCCAGTGGTTCGGGCGCAAGCTCACGGCCAATTTCGCCCTGTTCCGCACCGACGTGGACGATTTCCAGGCGAACGTCGTCGATACCGGTCCGGGCGCGCTGCGCGGCTATCTCGCGAACATCGATTCGGTGCGGTCGCAGGGCGCCGAGCTGGACCTGGTGCTGGCGCCGGTCTCCGGCCTCTCGGCCTATCTGCGCACCGCCTTCACCGACGCCGACTATGTGTCCTTCGACAACGCCCCCTGCCCGCTCGAGCTGATCGCATCGGGAACGACGGTGTGCGACCTTTCGGGGAAGGATCTGCCGGGCACCTCGCGCTGGGCGTTTTCCTATGGCGCGGAATATCGCCGCCCGACCGGCCTGAACGGCGACGCCTATATCGGCATCGAGGGCCAGTCGCGCACCGGCTATTTCGCGGATGCGTCGGATTCGAAGTACCTCCGCATCGACGGCTACACGACCATCAACCTGCGCGTCGGCTTCGCCGCGGACGCCGGCTGGGAGGTGTTCGGGCTGGTCCGCAACCTGTTCGACAAGGACTATATGACCCTGCTCACGCCGCAGTCGGGCAATTCGGGCATGTTCTCCGGCGTGCCGGGCGACCCGCGCACCGCCCAGGTGACGGCACGCTATCGCTTCTAGAAGAAAAAGGGGGGCGATGCCGGCGCGGTGGACGCGCTCCCCCGCCGCGCCGGCGTCCGACCGCCCGGACCAGTTTAAACCATATCTATGTTGTTGGGCGAACTCCGCCACGGCATGGTCGAACCGCAACAACAGGGAAGATGCCGTGGATCCTTCGTTCAGCGTAGAAGCGTTGCTGCCGTTCATTGCCGTGGGATTCGGCGCCCAGATCGTCGACGGGGCGCTCGGCATGGCATTCGGCGTCATCTGCAACACGCTGCTGGTGGCGGTGATCGGGCTGCCGCCGGCGCGCGCGTCCGCCAACGTCCATGTGGTCGAGACCTTCACCACCGCGGTGTCCGGCATCAGCCATGTCCTGTCGGGCAATGTGGACAAGAAGCTGTTCCTGCGGCTGCTGATCCCCGGCGTCATCGGCGGCGTGAGCGGCGCATATCTGCTGACCAACCTGGATGGCGATGCGGTGAAGCCGTTCGTGCTCGGCTATCTGGTTGCGGTCGGCATCTACCTGCTGATCCGCGGCATCCTGTTCCCGCCCAAGCACGCCAAGCCCAAGGTTGTCGAGCCGCTGGGCCTCGCCGGCGGATTCCTGGATGCGGCGGGCGGCGGCGGCTGGGGCCCGATCGTCACCTCCAACCTGCTCGTCCAGGGCGTTGAGCCGCGCAAGGTGGTCGGGACCGTCAACAGCGTCGAATTCTTCCTGACGCTGACCGTCTCGGCGACCTTCATCTACCATCTGGGCATCCGCGACTTCGCCACTGCGACACTCGGCCTGCTGATCGGCGGCATCGTCGCGGCGCCGTTCGGCGCGGTGATGGCCAAGCGCATCCCGACCAAGACCATGCTGATCCTGGTCGGCACGGTGCTGACCATTACCAGCACCTATGGCTTCATCCGCGCGCTCGGCTGAGGCGGCGCAGCGCCCCTGGCGCCGCCGAAGCTGACAAGCGCAGGCCCAGCGGCTAAGGCGGGACCATGAAAGCGGTCATCCTGAGCGCGGGCTATGGCTCCCGGCTGCTGCCCCTCACCATGGAAATCCCCAAGTGCCTGGTGAAGGTGCAGGGGCGCGAGATCCTGCTGCAACAGCTGACCGCGCTTGCCGAGGCGGGGATCGAGGAAGCCGCGGTCGTCGTCGGATATCGCCACCGGCAGGTGCGCCAGTTCGTCGCCGAACGCGCGCTGCCGCTGCGCGTCACGACGGTGTTCAATCCGTTCTGGTCGGTGAGCAACAGCATCGGCAGCGTGTGGGTCGCCCGCGCGCACCTGCTGGAGCCCTTCTGCCTCCTGAACGGCGACACGGTGTTCGAGCAGGCGGTGCTGAGCGAAGCCCTGCGCCAGCCACCGCCCGGCATCGGCCTGGTCGTGGAGCCGATCCGCGGCCCCGTGCTGGACGACATGCGGGTCGCCGTGGCCGACGGCCGCGTGACGGCGGTTGCCAAGGACCTGGACAGCGCGCGCACCACCCACCGGTCGCTGGGCGTCATCACCAGCACCGGGGATGACGGCGCCTATGCCCGCGCACTCGAGACGGTGATCGAGCGCGACAGCGGCCACGCCGCCTATCACCACGCCATCGTCGCCGAACTGGCGGCGACCGTCGGCGTCACCGCCATCGAGCATCACGCCGGCAACTGGCAGGAGATCGACCGGCCCGAGGATATCGACGCCTGGGGCGCGGCACAGGGAATGCCCGCCTGATGCGCGACCGGGTCGCCTTTCTGTTCCTGGGCGAAACATTGCTGATCCCGCACCTCTTCCCGATCGTGGAAGCGCTCTCGGACCTTGCGCCGGAGCTGACGCAGGACCTGTGGGTCAGCACGTCGATGCACGAGGCGCTGATCGGCGGCTGGCTCGCCGAGCGGCCGCACGCGCCGATCCGCATCCGTCGCGCGCCCGGCTTCCGCACGGTTGCGGTGGACGCGGGCACCAACCCGCCGCTCCCGCCCAAGCTGCCGATGCTCGCGCGGCTCGCACCCCGGCTGGCCCGGGTGCCCGTCGCCGTCTGCGCCGAGCAGACGAGCCTGTGGCTGCCGCGGCTGCTGCCGTTCCTCCCCACCCGGTTCGTCAAGACGTCGCACGGGGTCGGCTCGATGAGCGCGCGCGACGACCGCCGCCGCCGTGCCGCCTGGCACACGCTGGTCCCGAGCGAGCGCGAGCGCCGCACCTACCTGCAACGCGGGATGCCGCCGGAGCGGATCGTCGCCACCGGCTATGTGAAGGCGGGGTTCCGCCAGCGCAGCTATGCGCGGCCGGACTTCGCAGAGGATCGCCCGGTCCTGCTCTACAATCCGCATTGGCAGCAGCACCGCTCCTCCTGGTGGCGCTGGGGCGAGCAGATCGTCCGGCAGGTGCTCGCCGAGGGCAGGTGGAACCTGATCTTCGCGCCCCACCAGCGGCTCGTCGAACGCGCACCGGAGGTTCGCGCGCTGTGCGAGGAACTGAAGGGCCGCGGCGACACGCATTGCGACTACCAGAGCTTCGCCGCGGTGGACGGCAGCTACACCGCCGCGGCCGACCTCTACCTGGGCGACACGTCCAGCCAGGTGCTGGAATTCCTGGTGCGGCCGCGTCCATGCGTGTTCCTGAACGCGGGCGGCGCGCACTGGCAGGACGATCCCTCCTACGCGATGTGGGTGGCCGGCGAAGTGGTGGACAGCCTCGACGGCGTCCTGCCTGCCCTGGCCCGCGCCGGGACCGAGCACCCGCGCTTTGCGGATGCGCAGGCGGCGCTCGCGAGCGATTCGCTCGGCGACACCAGCGGCGCCGCACCGACGCGCGCCGCATCCGAAATCCTGGGCGTATTGGCGGAGCGCCACTCGGGATGACGGCTTTCCTCTCGCAATCGGCGCACGATCGGGTATCGGCCCGAGTATGACACCCAAGGATGCCCAGCCCCGGCCGGCAGTCACGCCCGTCGGCAGCAACCCGACGCTGCTGTGGGGCATGACCAACGAAGAGCGCGTGCGGCGGATCGCCGCCTCGCGCGACCTGGCCTTCACCGACCAGCCGACCGGCCCGACGATCCTGGTCAATCTGCGGTTCGCGTTCGATCCCGTCTGGATCGCGCACCTGACCGGCAGGCCGGGAACGCTGGTGAGCCGCAACGGCGTGCCCGCACTCGCCCATGTCACGAACGCCGCGGAGCGTGAGGCGGTGCTCGCCGCGATGCAGGCGCAGGCGCCCGTTCCGCTCGACGCAGGCATGGACGAGATCCGGGCCGAGGCCGAGGAAGGCATCTTCAACGAGGCGCTGCGCAAGCGCGAGCAGCCGTTCGTCGAACTGCTGGTGCCCGAGGCGGTGCCCGGCATCGAGCGGGCGAGCTACACCGGCGCCTACAAGGGGGTGACCGACCTCCTCACCAAATATCTCTGGCCGGAATGGGCCTTTGCCCTCACCCGCATCGCCGCACGGCTGGGGATCACCCCCAACCAGGTGACGGCTGCCGGCAGCGTGCTGTGCATCATTGCCACGATCGCCTTCTGGCACGGATGGTTCTGGACCGGCCTGGCCACCGGGCTCGTCTTCATGGTGTTCGACACTGTGGACGGGAAGCTCGCGCGCTGCACCATCACGTCCTCCAAGCTCGGCAACGCCTGGGACCATGGCGTCGACCTCGTCCACCCGCCCTTCTGGTGGTGGGCCTGGGCCGCGGGGTGCGCCGATTACGGCCGGCCGCTCACCGACCAGATGTTCTGGCTGGTGATCGGGACGATGCTGTTCGGCTATGTCGCCCAGCGGCTGATCGAGGGCGCGTTCATCGTCCGCTTCGGCATGCATATCCACGTGTGGGAGCGATTCGACAGCTGGTTCCGGCTCATCACCGCCCGCCGGAACCCGAACATGGTGATCCTGTTCTTCCTGCTGCTGGTGCAGCGTCCCGACTGGGGCATCATCGGGGTGGCGGCCTGGACCGCGATCTCGCTGGTGGTGCACCTGGTTCGCCTGTTTCAGGCGATGTGGGTGGCCCGTCACGGCGAAAGGATCACCAGCTGGCTCGCGTGAACCCGTTCGCCGCGCGCACCGGCACCCCGCGCAAGGGGCTGGGCAGCGTCGCGCACAATCTGGGATGGTTGCTCGCCGGACGCGGCGTCACCGCCGTGCTGTCGCTCTTCTACCTGGCGATCGTCACGCGCACGCTGGGCGTGACCGACTTCGGGCGCTTCTCGATCATCGTCGGCGCTTCGCAGGTGCTGGTCGCGCTGGTGGGCTTCCAGACCTGGCAGATCATCGTCCGCTACGGCACCGCCCATCGCTCGGCGGGCGACCTCGACCGGCTCGGCCGGCTGTTCCGCGCCTGCACCGCCCTGGACGCGACGAGTGCGGTGGTGGGCGTGGGTGTCGCCGCGACGATCCTGAGTCTCTGGGGTGAAGTGCTGGGCATCGGCCCGACGCTGTGGCGCGCGACCTTCATCTTCACGATCATCCAACTGCTGTCGCTGCGCTCGACTCCGCTCGGCATCCTGCGGCTGAACGACAATTTCTCGCTCGCCGCACTTGCGGACAGCGCCACCCCGGTGGTGCGGCTGGTCGGCGCAGAGCTGGTCGCGCTGATCCACCCGACGCTGCAGGGCTTTCTGGTCGCGTGGATGGCGGCCGAGCTGCTCACGGCCACTGCCTATTGGCTCATGGTCGCGCGGACGGGTAACCTGCGGCTGATGCGCCGCCACGGCCACGGCCTGCGCGCGGTGGTGACCGACAACCCCGGCATCGTCCAGTTCGCGGTCAGCACCAACGCCAATGCGACCTTCACCCTGTCCAGCAAGCAGTTCCCGCTGCTGCTGGTGGGCGGCGTCGCCGGCACCACCGCGGCGGGCGAGTTCCGCTTGGCGGTGCAGCTGGCACAGGCGATGACGAAGCTGTCGCAGCTCCTCGCCCGCGCCGCCTTTCCAGAGATCGTGCGCTCGATCGATGCGGGCGGCCTGCGCAAGGTCGGCCGCTTCCTGGTCCGCTCGGTTTCGGTTGCGACGCTGGTGGCCGCGCTGGTGTTCGGGCTTCTGCTGCTGGGGGGCCAGCATGTGCTGGCGCTGGTCGGCGGATCGGAGTTCACCAACGCCTATTCCAGCCTGTTGTGGCTGACGGCGGCCGGGTGCATCGACCTGTGCACGGTGGGCTTCGAGCCCGTGCTGATGGCCGCCAATCGCGCCGGCAGCGCCTTCTTCGTCCGGCTGGCAGCCACGGGGACCATGTTCGCGGCGGCATTCCTGCTCTCGCCCAGCATGGGGGCGAACGGCATCGCGGCCGGGGTGCTGATCGCCTCGGTCGTCACAGCCGTGCTGCTTGCGCTGATGCTCGGCCTCGCGATCCGGCGGGACCGGCTGCGGACCGAAGGGGCGGTGGCGTAGGCCCCGACCATCTCCCGTTCATCCGGGCGGGCGCATAGCGAACGCCCAGTTGTTGCAACGAGAGTCTTCGATGTCGCGTACCGCTCTTGCCGCGCTTGCCCTGTTCGCGGGCGCCACCGCCCTCTCCGCTCCCGCCCAGGCCGCGCCGGCCTGCGTCGGCACGCCGGGGAACGGCAAGGTGAAGCTGGAGGTTGCCGCCACCAGCTTGCGCAGCGCCGATGGCGAGGTCGCCTTCACCGTCTATCCGGACGACAGCAGCCGCTTCCTGAAAGGCGGCGCCAAGCTCGCGCGTGCGCGGGTCAAGGCGACGGCGCCGACCACCCGCGCCTGCTTCTGGCTGGCGCCCGGCCATTATGCGCTCGCCACCTATCACGACGAGAACGGCGACCATAAGTTCAACCGCACGGCGATTGCGCCCAAGGAAGGATACGGCTTCTCCAACGATGCGCCGACCACCTTCGGCCTGCCCGCGTTCAAGGCGACGCGCTTTCCGCTGCCCGCCAGCGGCGGCAGCATCGCCATCCGCACGCGCTATGGCCGATAGGTCGTAAAAGCCGGGCGCTTCCCCGGCGAAACCGTGCGATAGGGGTTGCCGAAGGCGGCGGTCGCCACAAAACTGCCACGATATGGGCGCGGACGGGCCAATCGTGCGGTGCATGGGCCCGCCTCCCGTTCAAGCATCGTACCCCGGGGGCGCGTTTGAAGAAGATTACCTCGGAACCGGCAGAGCAGATGGCGTCCCCTACTCCCCTTGGAACGACGGTCCCCGAGCGCGGCACCCGCCCCGCCGGCCACCCGCGCACGGGGATCATCAGCAACAGCCGCAGCCATCGCAACCGCACGCGCGGTGCCGAAGCGGCAGTGGTGCCGGCCGATACCCCGAACCTGCTGTACCGCGGCCCCCGCACCCACCCGGCCCTGGCCCAGGCGCTGCGGGAGTTCCGCGACGCCGGCATCGAGCTGCTGGTGGTCGACGGCGGCGACGGCACCGTGCGGGACGTGCTGACCTGCGCGCAGGCGGTTTTCGGCGACGCCCTGCCCCGGCTGGCCGTCGTCCCCTCGGGCAAGACCAACGCGCTCGCGCTCGACCTCGGCATCCCGAACGACTGGACGGTGCAGGACGCGCTGGAAGCAGGCGTCCATGGCGGGGTCCGGGCCCGTGCGTCCGTGGAGATCCTGCGCGGCGACGCGGCCCGGCCGGAGCTGTGCGGCTTCCTGTTCGGGGCCGGTGCGTTCGTGCGCGCGACCGAACTGGCGCAGCGCACCCACAAGGCCGGCGCTTTCAACAGCTTCGCGGTCGGCATCTCGCTGTTCTGGGGAGTCGCCCAGACGATGTTCGGCGGCCACGCCAACGAATGGCGCGCGGGCGAGCCGATGCGGCTGCAGCTCGACGAGGGTGCCCCGGTCGACAAGACCTTCTACATCTTGTTCAGCTCCACGCTGGAGCGGCTGCCGCTGCGGCTCAAGCCCTTCGGCCACGAGCGCGCGGGGCTGAAGATGCTGGCGGTCGATGCGCCCCCCACCAGCCTCTCGCGCGCGGTGCCGGCGCTGCTGCGCGGCTCCGAGGCCGCCTGGCTGGAGCAGGCCGGCTACCGCCGCCATGACGTCCAGTCCTTCACGGTCACGCTGGAGGGCGGCTTCATCCTCGACGGCGAGCTCTACGACGGCGGCACCATCACGGTGCGCCAGGGCCGGCCGCTCCAGTTCGTGACGCCGTGATGCGCCCGCTACGTCGCGCCATTGCCGACATGCTGGCGGCCGAGGTCCGGCCGGAGATCGTCGAGGCGGCCGCGGTCGTTGCCGGCCGGCTGGGGGGATCGGCGGTGCTGTTCTACGGCTCGGTGCTGCGGACCGGCGACCTCGATGGGCTGCTCGACTTCTATGTCCTGACAGAAGGACCGCCGGCGCCCGGCGTCCGCGGCATGGTGTCGCAGCGGATCTGGCCCGACATCAGCTTCGAGGAGGTTCGCGTCGGCGGCCGCATGCTGCAGGCGAAGGTCGCGACCATGCCGCTCTCCGTCTTTGCGGAGGCGGCGAGCGGGGAACTCGCCGACACGACGATCTGGACCCGCTTCGTGCAGCCGAGTGCCCTGCTGTGGATCGCCGGCGCCGCGCAGGCGGAAGCGGTCGTGGACGCGATCGCGGCGGCGGCGACCACTGCGGCCCGCTTTGCCGCCGTGCTCGGCCCCGCCTACGGCGCGCCGGCCGCCTATTGGAAGGCGCTGTTCCGGGAGACCTATCGCGCGGAATTGCGGGTCGAGCAGCCGGGGCGGGAGGACCAGATCCTCGCCTATGACCCGCAACGCTATGCCGAACTGCTCCTCCTCGCCTGGGAAGCGGCGGGGATCGAGGTTCGCCGGACGCCGGACGGGGTGTCGCCGATCCTGGATGCAGAGACACGGGCGCAGTTGCTGCGCCGCTGGCGGTCGCGCCGGCGGCTGGGCAAGCCGCTCAACGCGCTGCGCCTGGTGAAGGCCGCCTTCCTGCTCGACGGGGCCGCGCGCTATGGCGCGTGGAAGGTCGAGCGGCATACCGGTGTGCCCGTCAAGCTGACGCCCTGGGCCGAACGCCACCCCCTGCTCGCCGCCCCCGGCGTGCTGTGGAAGGTCTGGCGCGCGCGGGCACGGGCATGAGCGCGTTCCACGCCCTGGTGCTCGCGGGCTCGCGCGGTGGTGCCGATCCGGTGGCCGTCTATGCCGGCGTGCCTGCCAAGGCGCTGATCGAGGTCGGCGGCATGACGATGCTTGCCCGCGTCATCCGGTCGCTCCGGGCAGCCGGTGCCACCCGCATCGGTGTCTCCGTCTCGGATCCGGCAGTCGCCGCCCATGCAGAAACGCTTGGTGTCGAGGTGCTGACCGCCGAGGCCGGCCCCAGCCGGAGCACCCGCAGCGGGCTCGCAACCCTGGGCACGCCGCTGCTGGTCACCACCGCCGACCATGCGCTGCTCGAACCGGAGTGGATCACCGCGTTCCTGGCGGCGACGCCGGCGGGCGCGGACGTGACCGCGCTGCTCGCCCGTCGCGACGTGATCGAGGCGGCGGTGCCGGACACGCAACGCACCTATCTGCGCTTCGCCGATGGAAGCTGGTCGGGGTGCAACCTCTTCTACCTGGCGACGCCCAAGGCGAATGCGGCGCTCGACCTGTGGTCGCAGGTGGAGGCGGATCGCAAGCGGCCGTGGCGGATCGTGCGTCGGCTCGGCACCGGAACGCTGCTGCGCTATCTGGTCGGGCGGCTCACGCTCGATCAGGCGCTCATGCGGCTGGGCGCCGCCGCGGACATTTCCGCGCGCGCGGTCGCGAGCCCGTTCGGACTGGCGGCGGTGGATGTCGACAAGCCTGCCGACCTCGACCTCGTCCGCCGCCTGGTCGGCTAGCGCCGGAGGCCCAGCAGCACCGGCGCGCTGGAGGTCAGCCAGCCCCGCGCCGGGCCGCGGATCAGTCCCCGGGCCAGCGGCGAGCGCAGGTAGGTCCGCACCGCCGCGGCCCGGCCCAGCGTCGGCATCGCGACGCGGCAGGCGAGCAGCCAGAACCAGCCCGTCGCCAGCGCCATCCCCTCGGGCGGGACGTAGCGGCTCTCGGCATTGCGCGCGCGCAGCGTCTGGAGCCAGTCGTCGGCCCACCGCAGGAAATCCGGCGGCGCCTCCACGCCCTTCAGCTTCGTCTTGCCCAGCATCGTGTGGCGGCGAAGATCCTCGGCGTCGAACCGCATGCCGAGCTCGGAAAGCGGCCCGGCGTAGAGCCCGCCCTTGCACTCCCGGATGCGGTCCTGCCGCTGGCACACGGTCTGGCCGGGATGCACCCGCCGGTCGACCAGCACCTGCGGCAGGTTCGCCAGCCTATGGGTCCGCGACAGGCGCACGAAGAGCTCCAGGTCCTCGCACACGTCGAAGCTCGGCCGATAGGGATTTGCCTTGAGCACCTCGGCCCGGCCCATCACTGAGGATTGCTGGAAGGCCGACCGGAACAGCAGCCAGGCGGCGATGTCGCCGGATTCGAGCGGCGGAACCCGCACGCCGCGCTTGCGCCGCCCCTCCTTGTCGATCTTGCCCGCGGAGCTGCCGACCAAGGCGATGCCCGGATTGCGGGCGAGGAAATCGACCTGTGCACCCAGCCGCTCGGGCCGGGCGATGTCGTCGCTGTCGAGCCAGGCGATCAGCCGGCCCCGTGCGGCGTCCAGCCCGGTGTTGCGCGCGTCGGGGATCCCGAGGTTGCGGGCGTGGCGCACCACCCGGATGCGCGGATCGCCGAACCCCTCCACCACCGCGACCGAGTCATCCGTCGAGCCGTCGTCGACCACGACCAGTTCGAAATCGCCGAACCGCTGGCCAAGGACGCTGCGGATCGCATCCCCCACCAGATGCGCCCGGTTGTGGACCGGGATCAGAACGGAGACGGTCGGAGTTGCCATGGCGCGGGGATAGCCGCCTCCCCCGCCAAAGCCACGGGAATTTGCGACACCCGGCTCAGGTGGGTATCGCGGGTCGCATGGAACAACAGGCTCTCCTCTTCGCGCTGATCGGCGTGCTCGGCATCGGCGCGCAATGGGTCGCCTGGCGAACGGGCTGGCCGGCGATCGCGCTGATGCTGGTGGCAGGGATCATTGCGGGACCGGTCACCGGGCTGATCGACCCACATGCCGCCTTCGGCCCGCTGCTCGAACCCGCCATCTCGATTGCCGTCGCGGTGATCCTGTTCGAGGGCGGGCTCAGCCTCAACTTCCGCGAGCTGCGCAAGACCGAGGGCGCCGTCACTCGCCTGGCGCTGATCGGCATCCCGGTCGGCTGGGCGCTCGGCGCGCTCGCCTGCTATTATGTCGCGGGGCTGGTGTGGCCGGTCGCGATCCTGTTTGCCGGCATCATGGTGGTGACCGGACCCACCGTGGTCCTGCCGCTGCTGCGCCAGAGCAACGTCGCGCCGCGCCCGCGCGCGATCCTGAAGTGGGAGGCGATCGTCAACGATCCCTTCGGCGCGCTCTGTGCCGTCATCACCTATGAATATCTCCGCCGATCCGAAGCCGGCGCCTCGCTGGGCGGGGTGATCGTGTCGCTGCTGGCGGCCGCAGTGCTCGCGGGCCTGATCGGCTATGCGGTGGCGCGCGCGATCGCCTGGGCGTTCCCGCGCGGGCATGTGCCGGAGTATCTGAAGGCCCCGGTCCTGCTGGTCGCGGTGATCGGCACCTTCGTGCTCTCGAACCTGATCCAGCAGGAGACCGGGCTGCTGGCGGTGACGGTCATGGGCATCGCGCTTGCGAACATGAAGCTCGACTCGCTGCGCGACGTTCACCCGTTCAAGGAGAACATCACCGTCCTCCTGATCTCCGGCGTGTTTGTGCTGCTCTCCGCCCAGCTCGACCTGGAGGTGCTGCGCCGCTTCGAATGGCGCTTCGCCGGCTTCCTGGTCGCGCTGCTGCTGCTGGTGCGGCCGGCGACGGTGCTCCTCAGCCTCGCATTCAGCCGGGTGCCGTGGAACGAGCGGCTGCTGATCGCCTGGATCGCGCCGCGCGGCGTCGTCGCGGTCGCGGTGTCGGGGCTGTTCGCGCTCCGGCTCGACCGGCTCGGCTACAGCGACGGCGACATTCTGGTGACCCTGTCCTTTGCGGTCGTGGTCACCACGATCATCGCCCATGGCTTCAGCATCCGCACGGTCGCCCGCTGGCTGAAGGTCACCGGCGCCAGCGAGCGGGGCCTGCTGATCGTGGGGAGCACCGACTGGAGCCTGGCGCTTGCCGAGCATCTGCGCTCGCTCGACGTGCCGGTGCTGGTGAGCGACAGCAGCTGGCAGCGGCTCTCCCCCGCCCGCCAGCGCGGCATCCCGACCTATCACGGCGAGATCCTGGCCGAGGCGACCGAGGAGCAGCTGGACCTCAGCCAGTTCCAGGTGCTGGCTGCAACCTCCGAGAACGAGGCCTATAATGCGCTGGTGTGCAGCGAGTTCGCGCCGCAGATCGGGCGCGACGCGGTGTACCAGCTGGGCGACGCGAGCGGCGATCCGCGCGCGCTGCCGGAGGCGCTGCGCGGCCGCGCGCTGTTCACCTCGGGCCTCGGCGTCGAGGAGATCACCGAGCGCGAGCGGGCCGGCTGGTCGTTCCGCAAGACCCGCATCAGCGAGCAGTTCGACTTTGCGGACGCGAAGGCGGTGCTGCCGGACGAGGCCGACATGCTGCTGCTGTTGCGCAAGAACGGGACGTTGCGCTTCTTCACGCATGCCACCCGCCCGACGCCGCAGCCGGGCGACGTGATCGTCTCCTACGCCCCGCCCCGCGTGCGCGAGCCGGAGACCCGAAACGAGAACCTGATTGGGGAGGAACGATGAAACGGACCTTGTGCCACGCGGTGACGGCCGGCGGGCTGGCGGCGCTCCTGGCGGGATGCGGCCCGTCCGAAGGCAACCGCGCCGAGCCCGGCCCGGCCGAGAATAGCGCCGAGCTGGAGATCGCCAACATCGCCCCGGCGCCGGAGCCGACGCCCGAGGGCAAGTCGATCATCCGCCCGGAAACCGAACCGGACGCCGAACCCACGCCGCCGCCGCTCGAGCCGATTGAGCGGACCGTCCAGTTCCCCAAGGGCGTCGCCTTGGACGACGCAGCCAAGGCTGCGCTCGACACGCTGCTGGCCGAGCCCGCGCTCCAGGCGGGCGGCGCGATCCGGCTGAGCGGCCACAGCGATTCGAAGGGTTCGGACGCGGATAACCTGCGATCGTCGCGGCGCCGCGCGGAGGCGGTGCGCGACTATCTGGTCGCGAAAGGCGTGGCCAAGGATCGCATCACCGTGATCGCGCTCGGCGAAAACCGTCCGGTAGCACCCAACGCCAACCCGGACGGCAGCGACGACGAAGCCGGCCGCGCACGCAACCGCCGCGTCGACATCGCGGTCGCGCTTCCCGAGCCGCAGCCGAGCCCCACGCCGGAGCCCAGTTCCGCCGACTGACGCGGGGTCAAACGCCCGCGATGCGGGGGGCGAGGCGCTGCATCAGCATCTCGCAGCCGGCCGCGTCCTCGGCATCGAAGCGCGCCGGCGACGGGCTGTCGAGGTCGAGCACGCCGAGCAGGCGGCCGTCGTGGACGATCGGCACCACCAGTTCCGAACGGCTGGCGGCGTCGCAGGCGATGTGCCCGGGAAACGCGTGGACGTCCTCGACCCGCTGGGTCTCGCGGGTGGACGCAGCGGCGCCGCACACGCCCTTGCCGAACGGGATGCGGATGCAGGCGGCCTTGCCCTGGAACGGCCCCAGCACCAGCTCGTCGGCGACGTTGCGGTAGAAGCCGGACCAGTTGAGGTCGGGCAGATATTCCCACAGCAGCGCCGCCGCATTCGCCATGTTGGCGACCGCGTCCGGCTCGTCGGCGGTGAGCGCATCCAGGGCGCTGGCGAGTTCGCGGTACAGCTCCTGCTTGGAGCCGGCGGCGATGTCGAAGACGTACATGGCGTTCCTTTTCCTCGTTGCGGCCCGGCGCCTCACTCGAAGCGGACCTTGCCGCGTCCGGCCTTGACGGCGCTGCGGCCTTTTTTCTCATCCACCCGCCGCGCCTTTGCCGCGCGGCTGGGCTTGGTGGGCTTGCGCTTGCGCGGCACGAAGGTCGCCTCCCGGATCAGGGCGACCAGCCGCTCGCGCACTTCCTCTCGGTTGAGTAGCTGGGAACGCGCCCCCTCGCTGCGCAAGACCAGCACCCCCTCGCGCGTCATCCGGGAGCCCGCCAACTCGGCCAGCCGGTTCTTCACGGCCTCGGGCAGGTTCGGGGAGGCCGCCACGTCGAAGCGCAGCAGCACCGCGCTGTCCGTCGTGTTGACGTGCTGCCCGCCCGGCCCGCTCGCGCGCGTGAAGCTCTCGACGAGCTCGTCGCTGTCGATGCTGATCGAGCGGGTGATCGGGATGGCTGCCATGTGGACGGCGCCTCAGCTGTCCCCGAAGCCCGCCGCCGCGAAACTCGGCGGCAGCGGCGCGGTCGCCTCCACCGGAGGCTTGCTGCCGCGGGGCACGGTGAGTTGCGCGGCGTGGAGCAGCATCGCGCCGCCCGCCCGGCCATAGACCGGGTCGCCCGCCACCGGCGCGCCCAGCCCCTCGGCGGCATGGACGCGGATCTGGTGGGTGCGTCCCGTCTCGGGAAAGAAGGCGACCAGCGCGCGGCCGCCGTCGGCGCGCAGCAGCTTCCAGTTGGTGCGCGCGGGCTTGCCCTTCGGGTCACCGACCATGCGCCAGCCCGCCTCGGGACTGCTCACCTTGGCGAGCGGCAGGTCGATCGTGCCGGAGCTTTCCGCCGGCACCCCGTCGAGCACGGCCAGGTAGCGCTTCTGCACCAGCCCCGCCTCGAACGCCTGCTGGAAGCGGGCGTGCGCCTTGGGATTGCGGGCGAGCAGCAGGCAGCCGCTGGTGTCGCGGTCCAGGCGGTGGACCGGCGTCGGCAGCCGCTGGAAGCCGAAGGTCAGTTCGTCCAGCCGCGATTCGATGCTCGGGCTGCGGTCCCGCGGACGGTCGACCGGCAGGCCCGCCGGTTTGTCGATCACGATCGCTTCGCCATCGATGAAGAGCACTAGGTCATCCAGCATGCTGGTCCCTTGCCACCGCCGCCGCCGACATGCCAGAGCGCAGGCGCCGAAAGGCGGCAGCGCCGCCCCGTGCGGTTCAGGAGGTTGGATTGCGTAACTCCCTGCGGATGTCCGCTGCGCTGGTGCTGGCGCTTGCCGCCTGCTCGGCGCCCAGGCCCGCTCCCGTCGAGGCACCGGTGGTGCCGGCCCCCACGCCTGCCCCCGCAGCACCGCCGCCCGCCGTCGCCGTCAACCGCGCGCCGATCGCGCTGTGCGACCGCGGCATCGTCCAGCCCGGGCCGGACGGGCGGCTGTTCAACCACTTCCCCTACCCGGATACGACGGAAACCGCGCTGATCCCGGCGCCGGAGGAGTTCGCGCCCGGCGGCAGCTGCCGCATCCACCCGGCGATGCTGGCCGACCTGCAGGCGCTGCTCGCCCGCGCCAACCAGGATCCGGCGATCGCGGGCAAGCTGCGCGCGGTGTCCTGCCACCGCTCGGTCCGCCTGCAGCGCCAGACCTTCTGCGGCGGCATCAACGCGGACGAGAGCAGCAGTTTTCGCGAGCGCGCCTGGGCATCGGCCCCGCCGGGGTTCAGCGAGCATGCCACCGGCTATGTCGTGGACTTCGGCACCCGCGACCGCGGCGGCTGCCCGGATGCCGAGGCCTGTTTCGCGGCCACCCCCGCGGGGCGCTGGCTGATCGCCCATGCCGCGGAGTTCGGCTTCGAGCAGTCCTTCCCGGCCGGCAACAAGCAGCAGGTGAAGTGGGAGCCGTGGCACTGGCGCTGGGTCGGCCGCACGCCCAACGCACCCGGCGCGGCAACCGCGCGCAGGCTGTTCGCGCCGGCGGCCGCACGCTTCCCCGCCTATCCCAACCGCCCGGAGGACAAGCGGCTGCTGGCGCCGCGGCCTACGAGGCCTGCCGCTCCGGCCCCGACGCAACCGGCGACGCCGGCTCCCGTGCAAGCCACGGTGCCGACGCCGCAGGGCTGAGCCCCGCCGCTCCGGGAGCGGCGGGTACCCCGGATCAGGCGGTGAGCTTGGCGGCGGTCAGCGCGATGCGACGACCCTGATAGCGCGCCGACTCGAGTTCCTCCGCGTGCGGCTGGCGGCTGCCGTCGCCGCCCGCGATGGTGGTCGCGCCATAGGGCGATCCGCCGCGCACTTCGTCCACGCCCATCTGCCCCTGGAAGCCATAGTCGAGGCCGACGATGGCAAGCCCGTGGTGCAGCAGGTTGGTGATGATCGAGAACAGCGTCGTCTCCTGCCCGCCATGCTGGCTGGCCGTCGAGGTAAAGGCGCCGCCCACCTTGCCGATCAGCGCGCCGCGCGCCCAGACGCCGCCCGTCTTGTCCCAGAACGCCGCCATCTGGCTCGTCATGCGGCCATAGCGGGTGCCGGTGCCGACGATGATCGCGTCATAGTTGGCGAGTTCGTTGACGTCCTCCAGCACCGGATAGGGCTGGTCCATCACATAGTGGGAGGCGCGGGCGAGATCTTCCGGCACCGTCTCCGCGACGCGGCGGATGTCGACTTCGGCGCCGGCGCCGCGGGCACCTTCGGCCACCGCCTCGGCCATCTTCATGATGTGGCCGTAGGACGAGTAATAGAGCACCAGAACCTTTGCCATCGCATGTCTCCTTGCTTCTGCCCGCCCGTCGGGCTGGTATTCGGGGGCCTGCCTCAGGGAGGGAGAGATCGGCAGGCCCCCTTCCCCGGCCGCACGTCGCAGCCCGGGAAACTCGTTATTCGGCGTCGACCAGGACGATCTCCGCATCCTCCAGCGCCGTGATCGAGACGGTCGCACCGCCGTCGATCGCCGCGCCGTCGCGGGCGTCGAACCGGACGCCGTCGATCTCCACCGCGCCGGTCGCCGGCACCAGATAGGCGTGGCGGCCCGCGCCCACCTCGTGGGTCAGGATCTCGCCTGCCTTCAGCGTCGCGCCGAGCACCCGTGCGTCGGCGCGGATCCGCAAGGCGTCGGCGTCCTCGGCAAAGCCGCTCGCCAGCGTCACGAACCGGCCCGAGCGATCGTCGCGCGGGAAAGGCTTGGCACCCCAGGAAGGCGCGCCGCCCTTGAGCCGCGGCTCGATCCAGATCTGAAAGATCCGGGTGGTCTCCGGCTCCAGATTATACTCGGCATGGCGGACGCCGGTGCCGGCGCTCATCACCTGCACGTCGCCCGCCGCCGTGCGTCCGGTGTTGCCCATCGAGTCCTGATGGGTGATCGCGCCGCTGCGCACGAAGGTGATGATCTCCATGTCGCGGTGCGGGTGCGGCGGGAAACCGCTGTTGGGTGCGATTTCGTCATCGTTCCAGACGCGGATCGCGCCCCATCCCATCCGCTTGGGATCATGGTAGTTGGCGAAGGAGAAATGGTGCCGGGCGTTCAGCCAACCATGGTCTGCATGGCCCAGGCCTTCAAAACTGCGTTTGTCGATCATGGGAAATTCCTTTCCGCTGGCATCGAGCCGTTGGTCAGAAGGTAGGCGCTCCTATCACCACGTAAACGGAAACGTTGGAAACTGATCGTTGCGGCGCTATAGCTGCAGGCACGGAGGTGCTGTCCGATGATGCTACCCGATTTCGAGGCCTGGGCGATCTTTGCGTCCGTGGTCGAACACCGTTCCTTCAGCGGTGCCGCACAGGCGCTCGGCACGTCCAAGGCCACGGTGTCGAAAGCGATCAGCCGCCTGGAGACGCGGCTGGGCGCGACGCTGTTCCACCGCACCTCGCGCCGCCTGACCCTGACCGAAAGCGGCCGAGCCCTCTCCGACCGCGCAGCCCGCATCCTGGCCGAAGCGCGCGAGGCGGAGGAAGTCGCGCGCGATTCCAACAGCACGCCCACCGGCCGGGTGCGCCTGGCCGCGCCGATGAACTTCGGCCTGACCCGTGTCGCCCCTGCGCTGGCCGATTTCCTGACCCTCTATCCCGGTATCGAGGTCGACCTGACGCTGTCGGACGCGCCGACGGACATCGTCGCGGAGGGAATCGACGTGGCGCTTAGAGTGGCGGAACTGCCGGACAGCAGCCTGCGGGTGCGCCGGCTGGCGCCGGTCACGCTCCACCTGGTGGCGGCGCCCGCCTATCTGGAGAAGCACGGCCGGCCCGAACATCCCGCAGACCTCGCCCACCACGCCTGCCTTGCCTATACCAACGCCAGTCGCCCGTTCGTCTGGCAATTCCGCCGCGGGAACGAGGAAGTGGCGATCCGGCCGGCCGGTCCCCTCTGCACCGACAGCGGCGAGGCGATGCTCCCGGCGCTCCGCGCCGGTCTCGGCATCACGCGCCTGCCCGATTTCATCGTCGATCAGGATCTGGCGGACGGCACGCTGGTCGAGCTGCTCCAGGACTGGCGGGAGACCAACATGGCGCTGCACCTCCTCACCCCGCCCGGCACGCTGCGGCCGGCCCGCGTCGAGGTGCTGATCGAATTCCTGGCGGAACGCTTCCGTCAGCTGTGCGCGAGCCGCCAGTGAACCGGCTTCGCCCGGACGCGGAGGACGCCCGCTTCCTGCGCCGCGTCGTCCTGCTGATCCTGATCGGCGCCGTCGCGGTCGCGCTCTATCGCGCGCTCAACCTGCTGATCCTGGCGTTCGGCTCGATGCTGGGCGCGACCGTGATCCACGCGCTGGCCGACATCTACGGGCGGCGCCTGCGCGTGCCCGAGCGTGCGCGGGTGCCGGCCGGCATGGTGACGGTGCTGGCCTCCGTTGGCTTCCTGGTGTGGCTGTTCGGCTATCAGTTCGGATCTCAGGTCAACGCCCTGGTGCTGGCGCTGCCGGGCCTGCTCTCCGACCTCGCCGCCTGGATGTCGCACTCGCCCGTCGGCGCGCGCATCGTCGAGGCGGTGGAGGCGGCCTTCGCCGGCTCCCGCATCGCGCAGGATATCGGCGGGCTGGTTCAGGGCTCGGGCGAGTTGCTGCTCAACTGCATCCTGCTGCTCGCCGGCGCGATGTTCTTTGCGGCCGATCCCGGGATCTACCGCCGCGGCGCGCTGTTGCTGGTGCCCCGTTCCAAGCGCGACGCGTTCGCGGATGCGCTCGACGACACGGCGGAGACACTGCGGCTATGGTTGCGCGCGCAGATCATCCTGATGACCAGCATGGGGGTGCTGATCGGCCTCGGCCTCTGGATCTCGGGCGTGCCGTCCGCGGCCGCGCTCGGGCTGCTGGCCGGTCTCAGCGAGTTCATCCCCTATGTCGGCCCGACCGCGGCCATGATCCCGGCTCTAGGCCTGGGCGCCACCCAGGGTACCGGGCCGCTGATCGGCGCCCTGGTCACCTATGCGGTGGTACGCCTGCTGCAGACCAACTTCATCACGCCCTTCGTCCAGGCGCGTGTGATCGCGATCCCGCCTGCCATCACCCTGTTCGCGATCATCGCGATCGGCATGGTGTTCGGCCTGTTCGGCCTCTTCTTCTCGGCGGCGCTGCTGGTGGTGATCTTCACGCTGATCCGCAGCCTCTACCTGCGGGAGACGCTGGGCGAAGACGTTTGATATCTCGCCTACGTACGCGTTCGACGTAAGAGAGATTTAGGATCGCGTTAACCTTTTGCCTTCACTTCGGTTTAGGTTAATGATTGTCCTACGGCGCGCCGCCTCCGGTTCGCTCGCCGCACAGGGGGACTGCGATGCGCGTTTTGTTGATCGAGGACGAACCCACCACTGCCAAGGCGATCGAGCTGATGCTCGAGGCCGAGGGGTTCAACGTCTACACCACCGATCTCGGCGAGGAGGGGCTCGATCTCGCCAAGCTCTATGACTACGACATCATCCTTCTCGACCTGAACCTGCCCGACATGCACGGGTACGAGGTTCTGAAGAAGGTCCGCGTCGCCCGGGTGCAGACGCCGGTCTTGATCCTGTCGGGCATCAGCGAGATGGACACCAAGGTCCGCTCGTTCGGTTTCGGCGCGGACGATTACGTGACCAAGCCCTTCCACCGGGAAGAGCTGATCGCCCGCATCCACGCCGTGGTGCGCCGCTCCAAGGGCCATTCCCAGTCGGTCATCAAGACCGGCAAGCTGGCGGTGAACCTGGATGCCAAGACCGTCGAGGTCGACGGCAACCGCGTCCATTTGACCGGCAAGGAATATGCGATGCTGGAGCTGCTCTCGCTCCGCAAGGGCACGACGCTGACCAAGGAGATGTTCCTGAACCATCTCTATGGCGGCATGGACGAGCCCGAACTCAAGATCATCGACGTGTTCATCTGCAAGCTGCGCAAGAAGCTCAGCACCGCCTGCGATGGCGAGAACTACATCGAGACGGTGTGGGGCCGCGGCTATGTGCTGCGCGATCCCAACGAGCAGCCGACGGCGCAGGTCGCCTGATCCCGGCTGGACTGGACACGAAAGGGCCGCGGCTTTCGATCAAGCCGCGGCCCTTTTTCGTTGGCCGGAAAAAGCGCCGGTCAGCCGCCGCGGCTCGGCTGCGGCGGTTCGTTGCTGGCGAGGCGTGCGCTCTGCTGCTGGCAGGCGGCGGCGATCGTCGGGTAACTCAGGTCCGTGTTGCGGACCAGCGCGTCGGGCATCGCCGCCTGGCACGACTGGATGCTGCTATAGGTCGCCGGCTCGATGCGCGCGCTGCGGCACTGGCTGGAGTCATCGGCACAGCCCATGATCGCGATGACGTACAAGATCGAGCTCATTCGACTTCCTTTCGGGGAGTCAAGCGATTGAGATTACATCCGGTTCCATCAGCCTTGCTCGGTCGCGACTTGCTCGGTCCGTTGCGCAGCGGGCCCGGACATCCCAAATCGGGATCCGATGCCTCCTGATACTTCTGCTCCCGCCGTGTCCCAGCGGCCGATGATCGCGACCCTCCGGCGCTTCCTCCCCTACCTCTGGCCAAAGGGTCAGGCGGGGCTGAAGCTGCGCGTCGTGGGCGCGCTGCTGCTGGTGGTCCTGTCGAAGCTGGTGCAGGTCTATGGCGCACCCTTCGCGCTGCAGAACGCGATCGACACGATGAGCGCCGGCAGCCGCGACGCGCTGTGGCTCGTGGTGGCGCTGATCGTCGGCTATGCGACCGCGCGCTTCGGGGCGACGCTGTTCGACAACCTGCGCAACATGGTGTTCGAGCGGGTGGGCCAGGATGCCGCGCGCCGGCTGTCGGGTACGGTGTTCCGCCACCTCCATGGCCTGTCGCTGCGCTTCCACCTGGAGCGCCGCACCGGCGCCATCACCAAGGTGGTGGAGCGCGGCACCAAGAGCATCGACACGATGCTCTACTTCCTGCTGTTCAACATCGCGCCGACGGTGCTCGAACTGGCGCTGGTGCTGGGCATCTTCGGCGTCCGCTTCGGCGGGTGGCTGGTGGTCGGCACGGTGGTGATGGTCGCCGCCTATATCCTCTTCACACGCTGGGTGACCGACTGGCGCAACGCCCTGCGCGAGCGGATGAACGACCTCGACACGGGCGCCGTCGCGCATGCCGTCGATTCGCTCCTGAACTTCGAGACGGTGAAGTATTTCGGAGCGGAGGGCCGTGAGGCCGAGCGCTACGAGCGTGCCGTCGCCGCCTATGCGACCGCGGCGGTGCGCAGCGAGAACAGCCTTGCGCTGCTCAACATCGGCCAGGCGCTGATCACCGGCGTGATGCTGGCCGGCGGCATGGCGCTGGTGGTGTTCGGCTGGGCGAGCGGGCGCTTTTCCCCCGGCGACGTGGTACTGGTCTCCACGCTCCTCACCCAGCTGTTCCGCCCGCTCGACCTGCTCGGCATGGTCTATCGCACCATCCGCCAGGGGGTGACCGACATGGGTTCGATGTTCGACCTGATCGACACGCCGACCGAGGTGCGCGATGCCCCCGACGCGCCCGCCCTTGCCGTATCGCACGGCCATGTCCGCTTCGAGGACGTCCGCTTCGGCTATGATCCGGAGCGTCCGATCCTGAAGGGGATCGACATCGACGTTCCGGCCGGCACCACCCTGGCGGTGGTCGGTCCATCGGGTGCGGGCAAGTCCACGCTCGCGCGGCTGCTGTTCCGCTTCTACGACCCGACCGGCGGCCGCATCACCATCGACGGGCAGGACATCGCGCAGGTGCGGCAGGATTCGCTGCGCGCCGCGATCGGCATCGTTCCCCAGGACACCGTGCTGTTCAACGACACGGTCGGCTACAACATCGCCTATGGCCGCGCCGGCGCGACCGCGGACGAGATCGCGGCCGCCGCCCGCGGTGCGGCGATCGCGCCGTTCATCGAAAGCCTGCCGGACGGCTATGACGCGCGCGTCGGCGAGCGCGGGCTGAAGCTTTCGGGCGGCGAGAAGCAGCGCGTCGCGATCGCGCGCACCCTGCTCAAGAACCCGCCCGTGCTGATCCTGGACGAGGCGACCAGCGCGCTCGACAGCCGGACGGAGGCGGAGATCCTCTCCACGCTGGAGGCGATCGAGCGGGGCCGAACCACCATCGTCATCGCCCACCGCCTGTCGACCGTGGTCCACGCCGACCGCATCGTCGTGCTGGAAGCGGGCCAGGTGGTCGAAAGCGGCACCCATGCCGAGCTGCTGCGCAAGGGCGGAGTCTATGCCGAGATGTGGGCGCGCCAGGCCGCCGAGCGCGAGGAGGCGCTCGCCGCCGCCTGAGACGGGGGCGGCGGGAGCGAAAACGCGCCCCTACCCCCGCCGCGGGAAATCCTCTAAGCCCCTGGCCGAGAACTTATCCCCGGGGTGGAAATGCGCCTGTTTGCCGTTGTTTTCGCGTTGTTCGCGTCCTTGTTCGCGCTGCCCGCCGCAGCCCAGCTGATCGATGTCCCCGGCCGCGCGGCACCGCCCGCGACCACCGACAAGGAGAACCTGTGGCTGCTCGACCTGTCGAGCGGTGGCCGCGTCACCGTCTGGCTGCGCCCGGATGTCGCCCCCAAGGCGGTCGAGCGCGTGAAGACGCTCACCCGCCAGAAGTTCTACGACGGCCTGCCCTTCCACCGCGTGATCGAAGGCTTCATGGCCCAGGGCGGCGACCCCAAGGGTGACGGCACCGGTGGCTCCGAGCTTCCGGACCTGGAGAAGGAGTTCAACTATCTTCCCCACGTCCGCGGCGCCGTCGCCGCCGCGCGCGCGCAGGACGAGAACAGCGCCAACAGCCAGTTCTACATTATGCTCGCGCCGCGCCTCGCGCTCGACAAGAAGTACACGGTGTTCGGCCGCGTGCTCGACGGCATGCAGTATGTCGACGCGATCCAGCGCGGCGAGCCGCCGGCGAACCCGACCCGCGTCGTCCACGCCTATATCGCCGCCGACAATCCCCCGCCGTACCAGCCGGCACCGGCCGCTGCCGCCACCGTTCCGGCCAAGGACCAGAACCTGACGCTGCCGTCCGGCCCGGCCAAGCGCTGACCCATCCACGCCGGTCGTTCGGCGGACGCTGAGATGAATGTAGACGATTTCGACTTCGAGCTGCCCGCGGAGCGCATCGCGCTTCGCCCGGCGGCGCCGCGCGATGCCGCACGCATGCTGGTGCTCGACGACGCCGGCACGCGCGACGCGGTGGTAACCGACCTTCCCGACGCGCTCCGCCCGGGCGACCTCTTGGTCTTCAACGACACCCGCGTCATCCCCGCCCAGCTGGAGGGTCGCCGCGGCGAGGCGCGCATCGGCGCCACCCTCCACAAGCGCGAGGGGCCGCGCGCCTGGCGCGCCTTCGTGCGCAACGCACGGCGCCTGCGCGACGGGGACGTGATCGACTTCGGCGCCGGCGTGTCGGCGACGGCAGGCGAGCGCGGCGACGATGGCAGCGTGCTGCTGGAGTTCGCGGGCGACGAGCCGGTCGAACTGCTGCTGGAACGCGCCGGCCGCATGCCGCTTCCGCCCTACATCGCCTCGAAGCGCGAGACCGACGCGCGCGATGCCGAGGATTACCAGACGCTGTTCGCGCGGGAGGCCGGCGCCGTCGCCGCCCCCACCGCGGCGCTGCACTTCACGCCCGGCCTGATGGCAGCGCTGGAGGCGCGCGGGATCGGCCATGCGACGCTCACCCTCCACGTCGGCGCCGGCACCTTCCTGCCGGTGAAGGCCGCCGACACCGACGAGCACCGCATGCATGCCGAATGGGGCCGACTCGACGCTGCAACCGCCGATCGGCTCAACCAGGTGCGCCGCGACGGCGGCCGCGTGATCGCGGTCGGCACCACCAGCCTGCGCCTGATCGAAAGCGCCAGCGGCGAGGATGGCATCATCCGCCCGTTCGAGGGCGACACGGCGATCTTCATCACGCCGGGCTATCGCTTCCGCGGCATCGACGGGCTGATGACCAACTTCCACCTGCCCCGATCGACGCTGTTCATGCTGGTATCGGCGCTGATGGGGCTAGGCCGGATGCAGGCGGCCTATGCGCACGCGATCGCCAGCGGCTATCGCTTCTACAGCTATGGCGACGCCTCGCTGCTGCTGCCCGAACGGCCCGCATGAGCGACCTTCGCCCCCGCCGCAGCGCGTTGTTCCTGCCGGCGTCCAACGCACGGGCGATCGAGAAGGCGCGCACCCTTCCCTGTGACGTCGTGATCCTCGACCTCGAGGATGCGGTCGCGCCCGAGCAGAAGCAGGCGGCGCGGGAGGCGGCAGTGGCGGCGGCGCGAGAAGGCGGGTTCGGCGCGCGTGAGCTGGTGCTGCGGGTCAATGGCCTCGATAGTCCCTGGGCAGCCGGCGACCTCGCCGCCGCCGACAGCGCCCCCTTCGAAGCCGTGCTGGTCCCCAAGGTGAACGCCGCGGCCGACGTCGACGCGGTCGAGGCGCAGGTGCAACGCGCTCCGATCTGGGCGATGATCGAGACCTGTCGCGCCATCCCCGCGCTCGGCGCCATCGCCGCGGCTGCCGAGCGCACGCGGCTCCAGGCGTTCGTGATCGGCACCAACGATCTCGCCAAGGAGATGCGCTGCCGCCTCTCCCCGGATCGCGCGGAACTGCTGCCGCTGCTGACCCTCGCGCTCGCCGCCGGGCGCGGCTGGGGGCTCACGGTGCTGGACGGCGTCCACAACGAGATCGACGATGATGCCGGGTTCGAGGCGGTGTGCCGGCAGGGTGCCGCCATGGGCTTCGACGGCAAGACGCTGATCCACCCGCGCCAGATCGCGGCCTGCAACGCCGCCTTCTCGCCAAGCCCGGAGGATGTGGCACGGGCCGAGGCGATCGTGGCCGCGTTTGCGACGCCGGACGCGGACGGCCGGAGCGCGATCCGCCTAGACGGCGCGATGGTGGAGCGGCTGCACCTGGAACAGGCGCAGCGCGTGCTGGCACTCGCCGCCCAAGGCCGTTCGGCCGACTGAATCCGGTTGCGCCTGCCGCAGGTTGGACAGGCGCCCCGGCAGGCGATAGCCTCCATCCCGACAGAGCGTACGGCACGGCGATGCCGATCGCGGAGGGGGATGCGATGCGGCCGCACGAACAGCCACGGGACGACCGGCAGCTTTCTGCCCACGCGGACACGGGGCGCATGTCGCCCGCGATCGTGCTGAGTGCGCTGGGCGCGGCGCTGGGCGGCCTGTTGTTCGGGTTCGACACGGCAGTCATCTCCGGCGCGACCCAGGCATTGCAGGCGCATTTCGCGCTGTCCGATCCCGCACTCGGGTTCACGGTCGCCTCTGCACTGATCGGGACGGTGATCGGCTCGCTCGCGGCCGGTGTTCCCGCCGACCGGTTCGGCCGTAGGCGCATGCTGCTGGCGATCGCAGCCGCCTATCTGGTTTCGTCGCTCGGCTCCGGGCTGGCGAACAGCTGGCCGGTGCTGCTGCTGTTCCGCACCCTCGGCGGGCTGGCGATCGGCGCGGCCTCGGTCGTGACGCCGGTCTATATCGCGGAGGTCTCGCCGACGCGCTTCCGCGGCCGCCTCGTCGCGCTCAACCAGCTCAACATCGTGCTCGGTATCCTCCTCGCCTTTCTCTCCAACTATCTGATCGCGCGCGGCATGGACGCGGACGTCGCCTGGCGGTGGATGCTCGGGATCGTCGCCGCGCCCTCCGCCCTGTTCCTGCTGGTCACCCTGCTACTCCCGGAAAGCCCGCGGTGGCTCGTCGTGAAGGGGCGATCCGCGGACGCGCTGGACGTGCTGCAACGGCTGGGCTTCGCCGACCCGGAGCGCGAGATCGCCGCCATGCAGGGCGTGCAGGTGCGCGAGCGCCAGCCGCAGCTGTTCCAGCGCCGCTATGCCGTGCCGGTCGGCTGCGCGATCGCGATCGCCATGTTCAACCAGCTCTCCGGCATCAATGCGCTGCTCTATTATGCGCCGCGCATCTTCGCGCTGGGCGGTGCCGGCACCGACAGCGCCATGCTTCAGTCGGTGGCGGTGGGCGGCATCAACCTGGCCTTCACCGTGCTCGCGCTGTTCCTGATCGACCGCTTCGGGCGCAAGCCGCTGCTCTACGTCGGCTCGGTGGTCTGCGCGCTCGCGCTGTTCCTGGTCGGCTTCCAGCTGGAGCAGCCGGTCGCGGACGGAACGCTGATCCTGGTCGGCATGCTCGGCTTCATCGCCGCCTTTGCCGTCAGCCAGGGCGCCGTGATCTGGGTCTTCCTCTCCGAGGTGTTCCCCAGCGAAGTGCGCGGCAAGGGCCAGGCGCTGGGCTCCACCACCCATTGGGTGATGGCCGCGGCGATCACCTGGACCTTCCCGATCGTGGCGGGCCGCGTCGGCGGCTGGGTGTTCCTGTTCTTCGGCGCGATGATGCTGCTGCAGCTGGTGTGGGTGTGGCGCTTCATGCCGGAGACCAACGGCGTCCCGCTGGAGGAGATGCGGCTGTAGCGTCCGCGCGGCGCTTACGCTGAAGCGCTTCAGGCGCTCACAAGCGGTGGCCGCGAGGCGCGCCGAAGCGCAGGAGTATGGTGTGGCCGGAGTGCTGCGCGAGGGAGGCTGATCACGCCCGCGTCATTCGGGCGTCTCGATCGTCTCAGCTCTAAGGAAGTGGAGCGGGTGAAGGGAATCGAACCCTCGTCGTAAGCTTGGGAAGCTTCTGCTCTACCATTGAGCTACACCCGCGAGGCCGTGGTCCGGCTCGGTCGCACGCGCCGAGGCGCTTGCGACGGTCGGCAACTGCCATGCTTCTCATCGCCTCGTCAATGGCGATGATGGTTACCCGCACGTCTGCCCCAGGCGAGCGACGGCTGCCCGCAGCTCCCGACCCAGCGCGAGGTCCGCCCGTCCGCGATCGGAGGCGCGCGCCGGGGATCACGGGAGCGGCCCCGTCGCCGCCGGTCCGGATCGACCCGGGCTCCCCGTCTTTCGGAAAGGATCGCCCAGCCGCCTCGCGGCCGGGCCGGTCGCCTATTCGTCGAGCCAGCACTCGTGGCATTTGGTTCGGCCGATCTCGGCCTCCGCGCCGCAGCCGCACTGGCCCGGCTCGGGTGCGCGGAGCGCCTGTTCGAAGTAGCGGCGAGGCGCGACGAATACCGCACGCGCGACACGAAGGATCGTATCCATCCCCTATCTCCTTATTTTCTGCGCGCAACTTGCCGCGCAACAAGTTGCTTGTCGAGTGGGTACTTCACACCTCCTTCGCCCGACTGCGGCCAAGGGCAGTCTGCCGGTCGAGGGACGGGCCGAACCCTGCGTCACTACTGGATGGAGGAAGATCCGGACTCTCTCGGTCGCCGGCAGAGCTGCGACGACTCGGGGCGAGCGGCCGTATCGCGCGCGCCCGTCAGGCACGACGCACGCCCATTGCAGCCTCAGAAGCGGCGCACGCGAGCCGAGCCGCGCGCCGGCGGTTCAGATTCCGCCGGCGACCACCGGATACCCGGCCGCGACAAGCTGCGCTTCTAGATCGCCCGTGCAGGTGTCGAGAAGCTGCCGGTCGGTCGCGCGAATGACGAAGTTGGCGCCTACCCGCCCCTCGCGGAAGAAGGGGTAGCTGCCGATCGAGACGCCGGCGTGGGCGCGCTCCGCCTCGCGCAGCAGGTCGGCGACCTCGCTCTCCCCGACCCAGCAACCGATGGTGGTGGACAGCACCGGCAGCCCGCCCTCCAGCGTACCGGTGAGCGCGTCCAGCATCGCCGCGGCGATGTGCGGCACCCCGGCCAGGATGAAGAGGTTGCCGATCCGGATTCCCGGCGCCCCCGACTGGCTGTTGGCGATGAGGGTCGCGCCCTCCGGCACCCGCGCCATGCGCAGCCGCGCTTCGTTGACCCCGCCGCGCCCGGCGTAATGCGCCTCCAGCATGGCCTGCGCCTCGGGATGGATCACCACGGGGACGCCGAGTGCCGCCGCGACCGCGTCCACGGTGATGTCGTCGTGCGTCGGCCCGATGCCGCCGGTCGTGAAGCAATAGTCGTTGCGCGATCGCAGCGCGTCGAGCGCCTCCACGATCGCTTCCTGCCGGTCCGCCACGATCCGCACCTCGGCCAGGCGGATGCCCTGCACGTTCAGCCAGGACGCGAGCTGGACCACGTTGCGGTCCTGCGTCCGGCCGGAAAGGATCTCGTCTCCGATGACGAGCAGGGCGGCGGTCCAGGTGCGCACGGTCATGTCCCCTGCATAGCGCCCGACCCCGCCCTCGCAAAGCGGCACCCGAGCCGTTATATCGCGGGGCATGACCGAATATGTAACCGTCTCCGCCGACACTCCCCTGGCGCGCACCGGCGCGATCAAGCTGCATGGCCCCGAAGCGTTCGAGGGCATGCGCAAGGCGGGGCGCCTGGCGGCCGAGGTGCTCGACGCCGTCACGCCGCACGTGGTGCCGGGCGTTTCCACCGCCGAGATCGACGCGATGATCTTTCGCATGATCGACGATGCCGGCGCGGTGCCGGCAACGCTGGGCTATCGCGGCTACACCCATTCGACCTGCATCTCGATCAACCATGTCGTGTGCCACGGCATCCCGTCCGAGCGCGTGTTCAAGGACGGCGACATCGCCAACATCGACGTGACCCCCCTGCTCGACGGCTGGCACGGCGACACCAGCCGCACCTATCTGGTCGGCAACGTGCCGATCAAGGCGCGGCGGCTGGTCGAGGTGACCTATGACTGCATGATGCTGGGCATCGAGCAGGCGCGCCCGGGCAACCGGCTGGGCGACGTCGCCCATGCGATCCAGCAGCATGCCGAGGCGCATCGCTACGGCGTGGTCCGCGACTTCTGCGGGCATGGCGTCGGCCGGCTATTCCACGATGCGCCGGAAGTGGTGCACGCGGGGCGGCCCGGCACCGGCCCGGAGCTCAAGCCCGGCATGATCCTGACGATCGAGCCGATGATCAACATCGGCAAGCCCGACGTGAAGGTGCTGGACGATGGCTGGACGGCGGTGACCCGCGACCGCTCGCTCTCCGCCCAGTTCGAGCATTCGATCGGCATCACCGAGGACGGCTGCGAGATCTTCACGCTGAGCCCCGCGGGCTACACTAAGCCCCCCTATTTCTGATCGCCGACCGTCGCCGCTTCGGCGCGCGACGTTCCTTGCGCCAGGACAAGGGCAGCCGCGGCGAAGCCGTCCATCGCAGGCTGGCCGCGGGTCGCCGCATCCCCTAGCCTGGGCTTGTCGGCACGGGCCGAGGCTTGGGGCATGCTGGCGCACACGCCCCGGCAAGGCGCGCCGCAACGAGGGAGATGCCAGAATGAGCGATCACAACAGCGAAGACATGGCGCGGGTCGGCACCGGGCAGCCGGTGGCGAACGCCGATCGGTGGACGGGATCGCTGACGACGCGCAGCGGCTTCACCTTCCACGTCCGTCCGGCCCGTCCCGGCGACGAGGAGCGGCTTGCCGAGTTCTTCCGCCATGTTTCCGAAGACGACATCCGCTTCCGCTTCCTGATCGCGCTCGACAAGGTGGGCCACGACCGGCTCGTCGCGATGACCGCGGTCGATCATGATCGCACCGAGAATTTCCTGGCGCTCGATGACGAGGGCCGCATCCTCGCGACCGGCATGCTCGCGGCCGATCCGAAGCTGGAGCGTGGCGAGGTCGCGATCTCGATCCGCACCGACCACAAGCGCCGCGGCATCAGCTGGACACTGCTCGAGCACATCGCCGCCTACGCCGAGGCGCGCGGCATCAAGACGCTCGAATCGATCGAAGCGCGCGAGAACCGTGCCGCCATCGAGCTGGAGCAGGAAATGGGCTTCACCGCCCATCCGCTGGAAGACGATCCGACGCTGGTGCTGGTCCGCCGCACGCTCGGCTGACCCGGTTACAGCGGTTCCCTGCGCCTCAGGCGGCGCAGGGAACCGGCAGGCGGATCTCCGCACACAGTCCGCCGGTGGGGCGGTTCGACAGCTGGAACTGGCCGCCCTCCGCCTCCACCGCTCGCACGACGATCGACAGGCCCAGGCCGAAGCCGATCGTGTCGCGTTTGCGAGCGGCATCCAGGCGGACGAACGGCTCGAGCACCAGCGGCAGCGAGTCCTCGGGAATGCCAGGACCGTCGTCCTCGACGGAGAGCACCACCGCATCGGCATCCGCGGCCAGGCGGATGCACACGGTGTCGGCGTGGTGAACCGCATTCTCGACCAGGTTCACCAGCGCGCGCTTCATGCCCGACGGGCGCAGCCGGCATTCCAGATGGTCCGGCCCATCATAGGTCACGTTTTGCCCGAGGTCGGCCGCCTCGTCCGCCACGGTCGCGCTCAGCACCGCCAGGTCGATCAGCACCGGCTGCTCGGGCTCGCCCTCTCCTCCGAGGAAGGCGAGCAACGAGGCGATCATCGACTCCATTTCCGCAAGGTCGGAATCGAGCGTCTCGCGAAGCTCGTCGTCCGCCACCCGCTCGGCGCGCAGCCGCAAGCGCGCCAGGGGGGTGCGCAGGTCGTGACCTACCGCTGCCAGCGCGCGGGTGCGATCGTCGATCAGCCTGTGGATGCGGGCCTGCATGCGGTTGAAGGCGGCGACCACGCGGCGCACTTCGCCGGGCCCCGCCTCGGACACGCGGATCGGCGCGCCTTCGGGACCACTGCGGCCCACCCGATCGGCCGCCGTCGCCAGCTGGCGCATCGGCAGCAGCGTACGCCGCACCAAGAGGCCGCCGATCACGATCAGGGCGATGGCCGGGATCAGCGCCAGCAGCACCCTCTCCCATGCCAGGTTGAGCGTGCGCAGCGATTCGAGCGTGCGGAAATGGAGCCAGCTGCCATCCGACAAGCGTATCCCGCCGGTCACGACCGAGCTGCGCCCGGGCGACGTCAGCCGCAACCGCAGGTCCGAGGTCGCCAGCGATGGCTCCCAGTCCACCACCTGCTCGCGCATCCCGTCCAGCGACGGCGAAATCCGCGCCGGGGGCGGCAGCTCCGGACTCCAGCGCAACTCGTAGCGATCGGTGGTGAGTTCGGCCGCCATCGCCTCGCGGCGCTCGGGCGGGCTCTCGGTAATCAGCCGGCGCGCGATCACGAGATGCTCGGCGAGCCGTCGTGCCTCGTCGTCGCGGACGGCGAACTGGCTCGCGCGCTCGTACAAGAGCGTGCTGACGCCGAATTCGAGTGCGGTGGTGAGCAGCAGGATCGCGACGATACGGCCGAGCAACCCGAAGGACGGGTGCACGAAGCGCGCAAATCGGGTCAAGCGCGCTCCACCGGCACGTTGAGCATATAGCCGACGCCGCGCACGGTGATGATCGGCGCGCTGCCGCCGGCGCCCGAAAGCTTGCGACGAAGGCGGCTCACCAGCACGTCGATGCTGCGATCGGAACTATCGCCGAGGCGGGTGCGGGACAGCTCGATCAGCCGCTCGCGCGCGATCACGCGCTGGGCGTGGTCGAGCAGCACGGCGAGCAGGTCGAACTCCGCGCCCGTCAGGTCGACGACCGCGCCGGTGGGCGAGCGGGTCTCGCGGCGCCGCAGGTCGATCGTCCAGCCGTCGAAGCGGCGAAGCCCCTCCTCCCGCGCGCCGGGGGGTACCTCACGGCCGCCGCGGCGCAGCACCGCGCGGACGCGCGCCAGCAGCTCGCGGGTGCTGAACGGCTTGGGCAGATAGTCGTCGGCGCCCAGTTCCAGGCCCGCGACCCGGTCGGACTCGCTGCCTTTCGCGCTGATGAAGATGATCGCCACGTTGCTGCGCTCGCGCAACTGGCGGCAGAGCTCGATTCCGCTGGTGCCCGGAAGCATGATGTCCAGCAGCACCAGGTCGGCAGGGTGCGCGTCCAGCGCCTCCCACATCTCGTCCGCGGCGGACGCGGTGCGGACGAGATAGCCGTTCTCCTGAAGCGCGCGGGCGGTCAGCGTGCGGAGTGCGGCATCGTCCTCGACGAGCACGATCGAAGGAGCGCTCATGCGGCTGGTCGATCAGGAGCGGGGCGGTTCATGGGTTTCGGAGGTAGGCAGCGGCCAGGCGTTGGTCAACGCGCCGCGGCGGGAGCGAGGAAGGGGCGGCCAGCGCGACCGCCCCACCCCGCCTCCCGCTGCGGATCAGGAGTCGATGTCGCCGCGGAACGTCTCCGGCAGGAAGAGCAGCGCCACCACCAGCGTGATCGCGGCGATCACGATCGGGTACCACAGGCCGTAGTAGATGTTGCCGGTGGCCGCGACCATCGCGAACGCCGTGGTCGGCAGAAAGCCGCCGAACCAGCCGTTGCCGATGTGATAGGGCAGCGACATGGCGGTGTAGCGGATCCGGGTCGGGAACAGCTCGACCAGCAGCGCCGCGATCGGTCCATAGGCCATGGTCACCAGCAGGACGAGGACGATCAGGATGCCGACCACCATCGGCTTGTCGATCCGCGCTGGATCGGCCGCTCCAGCCGGGTAGCCGGCGGCAGTGAGCGCCTGCTGCACCTGGGCACCATAGGCCTTGATCGCATCGGCACGGGCGGGGCCGCTCACCGTCGCTGGGTCCACTGCCGGCAGCACCTGACCGCCGACATGGATGCTGGCGATCGTTCCTGCCGGCGCGACGACGTTGCTGTAGGAGATGCCGGCCTTCGCCAGATAGGCCTTGGCGATGTCGCAGGAGCTGCTGTCGAACTTGTTCTTGCCCACGGGGTCGAACTGGACCGAGCATTCGTTCGGGTCCGCCACCACCGACACCGGCGTGGTCTGCTGCGCCTCGTACAGCGCCGGGTTGGCGGCGTGCGACATCGCCTGGAACAGCGGATAGTAGAGCAGCGCCGACAGCGCAAAGCCCGTCAGCAGCACCGGCTTGCGGCCGATCTTGTCGGACAGCCAGCCGAAGAAGACGAACGCGGGCGTCGCGATCAGCAGCGCGACCGCCACCAGGATGTTGGTGGTCGCGCCGTCCACGCGCAGCATCTTTTCCAGGAAGAACAGCGCATAGAACTGGCTGGTGTAGAAGATCACCCCCTGCCCCATCGCCGCGCCGAGCAGGGCGACCAGCACCACCTTCAGGTTGCGCCAGGTGCCGAACGCCTCGGTGAGCGGCGCCTTGGAGGTCTTTCCCTCGGCCTTCATCTTCTGGAACACCGGGCTTTCGCTCATCTGCAGGCGGATCCACATCGACACCGCCAGGAGCACGATCGAGATCAGGAACGACACTCGCCATCCCCAGCTCGCAAAGGCTTCCTCGCCCACCGCAAAGCGGGTCCCGATCACGATCAGCAGCGCCGCGAACAGGCCGAAGGTCGCCGTCGTCTGGATGAAGCTGGTGTAGAGGCCGCGCTTGTTGTTGGGCGCATGCTCCGCGACATAGGTGGCGGCGCCGCCATATTCTCCGCCCAGGGCCAAGCCCTGGAGCAGGCGCAGCACCACCAGTGCGATCGGTGCCGCGACGCCTGCGGTGGCATAGCTCGGCAGCAGGCCGACGATGAAGGTCGACAGGCCCATGATGCCCATGGTGACGAGGAAAGTGTTCTTGCGGCCGACCATGTCGCCGATCCGCCCGAACACCAGCGCACCGAACGGCCGCACCGCAAAGCCCGCCGCAAACGCGGCCAGGGCAAAAATGAAGCCGGTGGTCTCGTTCACGCCGGAGAAGAACTGGGCCGTGATGATGGTCGCCAACAGACCGTAGAGGTAGAAATCATACCACTCGAACACCGTGCCCAGCGAGGAGGCCGCGATGACGAGCTTCTCGCTCTGAGTGGCGGGGTGATGTTTGGGAATGTCCCCCGGTGCGGTCGCCATGTGCTGCCCCTCTCCTTCGATACGCAAAGCGCGGCGTGGCCCTTCGTGCGGGGCCATCGCCGGGTAGGCCCGGGGCGCCGCTCGCGCCCCGGACCCGGTTTCGACCATGGTGGCGGCATTCGAATTGCGGGTCGAGCCACTTGATCGGTCGGATCGGCGAAATCGCAGGCCCGCGCGCTCCGGTCGCGGATCGCTGATCCCTCCATCTGCTCCCTTCGTCCCATTTTGGTCTTGCGCACGGGGGCGCGGGCGCGGGAAGATGGCGGGGACACCGGTCGCGCGCCGGCTCCATCGGCTCGTGGCGACATGCCCGATGGCGGCGCGTTCGAACCGTAGAGAATGGAGAGGATGATGACCGAGTCCTGCTACCCCGTGCCGGCCGAATGGGCCGAAAAGGCGCTGATCGACCAGGACCGCTACGCCGCCATGTACGAAGAGGCCGCAACCGACCCGGACATGTTCTGGGCGCGCGAGGCCGAGCGGCTCGACTGGGTGCGGTTCCCGAAGCGGATCAAGGACACCTCTTTCGAGGAAGCGGACTTCCACATCCGCTGGTATGAGGATGGTATCCTCAACGTGGCCGAAAATTGCGTCGACCGGCACGCCGCCAAGGACCCGGACCGCATCGCCATCCTGTGGGAAGGCGACACGCCGGGCGAAGAGCGCACAATCAGCTACGGCGAGCTGAAGGACGAGGTCAGCCGCCTCGCCAACGCTTTCAAGACCGCCGGCGTCAAGAAGGGCGATCGCGTCACCATCTACCTGCCGATGATCCCCGAGGCCGCATTCGCGATGCTCGCCTGCGCGCGGATCGGCGCCGTCCATTCGATCGTGTTCGCCGGCTTCTCGCCCGACAGCCTCGCCAACCGCATCCAGGATTGCGGGTCGAAGCTGGTCATCACCGCCGACGAGGGCTTGCGCGGCGGCAAGCGGGTGCCGCTCAAGGCCAATGTCGACGCGGCACTGGAGGACGAAGCCGGCAAGATCGTCGAGACGGTGATCGTCGTCCGCCGCACCGGCGCCGAGGTGCCGATGCAGGCGGGTCGCGACCTCTGGTACGACCATGTCGTGCAGGCGGAGTCGACCGTCTGCCCGCCCGAGCCGATGGGCGCGGAAAAGCCGCTGTTCATCCTCTATACCTCGGGCTCGACCGGCAAGCCCAAGGGCGTGCTCCACACCACCGGCGGCTATCTGGTCTGGGCGTCGATGACGCACCAATATGTGTTCGACTATCGCCCGGGCGAGGTGTTCTGGTGCGCGGCCGACGTGGGCTGGGTCACCGGCCACAGCTACATCGTCTATGGCGCGCTGGCGAACGGCGCGACGACGCTGATGTTCGAGGGCGTCCCCAACTACCCGGACTTCTCGCGCTTCTGGCAGATCGTCGACAAATATCAGGTGACCAGTTTCTATGCGGCGCCGACGGCGCTGCGTGCGCTGATGCGCGAGGGCGACGAGTGGGTGAAGAAGACCAGCCGCACGTCACTGCGCGTGCTCGGCTCGGTCGGCGAGCCGATCAACCCGGAGGCGTGGGAATGGTATTATCGCGTCGTCGGCGACAGCCGCTGCCCGATCGTCGACACCTGGTGGCAGACCGAGACGGGCGGCCACATGATCACGCCGCTGCCGGGCGCGACGCCGCTGAAGCCCGGCTCAGCCAGCAAGCCGCTGTTCGGCGTGCTCCCGCAGCTGGTCGATTCCGAAGGCGTGGTGCTGGAGGGCGCGACCGAGGGTAATCTGGTGATCGCCGACAGCTGGCCGGGGCAGATGCGCACCGTCTGGAACGACGCGGATCGCTTCTTCCAGACCTATTTCACCACTTACCCGGGCAAGTATTTCACCGGCGACGGCTGTCGGCGGGATGCCGACGGCTATTACTGGATCACCGGCCGCGTGGACGATGTGATCAACGTGTCGGGCCACCGCATGGGCACGGCCGAGGTCGAGAGCGCGCTGGTGGCGCATGCCAAGGTCGCGGAAGCCGCGGTGGTCGGCATGCCGCACGACGTGAAGGGCCAGGGCATCTATGCCTATGTGACGCTGAACGCCGGCGAGGAAGGCAACGTGGCGCTCCGCAAGGAGCTGATCCAGTGGGTCCGCCGCGAGATCGGGCCGATCGCGACCCCCGACGCGCTGCAATTCACCCCGTCGCTGCCCAAGACGCGCTCTGGCAAGATCATGCGCCGCATCCTGCGCAAGATCGCCGAGAACGACTTCGGCAGCCTGGGCGACACCTCGACGCTCGCCGATCCGGGCGTGGTGGACGCGCTGATCGCCGGCCGGGAGGACGCCACCAAGCTGGCGGCGTGACGAACGGCGCCGCCCGTTCGGGCCGGGACTGAACCTCACCGCGGCCGCATAGCCGCGGTGGGCGGTCAGGGCACCGAGACGGGATCGCGCCTCGGGAACTGGCGCATCAGCGCGGAAGCGAGCTTGGTCGCGACCGCCGCGGGGGCATCGGCCGCGCTTCCCTCCACCTGCACGGTGGAGGCGCGGCCGCTCCAGACGGGCGTGTCCCCGCCGCGCAGCAGGATGTCGACCGAAAGGTCGGTCGAAACCAAGCCGCGGATCTGGCTCTTGCCCGAGGGCAGCGGCACGAACACCTGGCCCAACGCCGCCATCGCCGGCGGATCCTTTGCCTTTGCCGCCACCGCACCGCTCTCGGTGCGCGTGACCGTCACGCGCGCGATGTAGCGGCTGTGGCTGTCGAGCGGCAGCGGAACGAAGCGGGCGTCCGAAAGCGCGCGGGTGACCGCGTCCGTGAACAGCCGATCAAAGGCGGAGGCCTCCTCGGCCACCTCGACGGCGATCGTGCCGGGCGCGACGGCGGGTGCAGGCGCCGCCGCCTGGGATTGCAGCGCGAGTGCAAGAAATGCTGCGGTCGGGATGCTCATCGTCTCTTCACCAGGGCCGGAAGGGCTGCCCGCTGGTCGCACGAACCGGACACGAAGAACAGAGACGCAGCGCCGCGCCTTCCCTTCAGGCAGGGTCTTCCGCAGGCGGCAATCCGCCATAGCCCATCTTGAACAACACCCGATCGACACAGCCCGAGCGTCCCATCGCGGACGCAGCCTTGCGCGCAAAGCGCAGGACCTGGATCGCCTGCTCGCCGAACTCGTCCGTCGGTTCGCTCGCCAGCACCCGCAGATTGCCGAGCTCGCCCCAGGGCGCCACGTCGAACGCGACGACCGCCCAGCCCTCGATGGCACGCCGCTGATAGGAAGCAGGATAGCGTAGCGTCGGCGGCGTGGCCCAGTCGTCCGAATGCGGGCAATTGCCGTCGACGGAGCGCAGGCTGTCCTCGGCAGGCGGCTCCGGGGCCGCAAGGGTGATCGGCGCCCGCCAGTAAGGATAGAGGCAGCCGGTAGTGGCGCCGCCCGTGAAGCGGGAGTTGCGCATCGCCTTTACCGCGGCGCGATCCAGCGCCGTACTCCCCGTACCCTGTGCCGTGCGGACATGGATCGGCCGTCCGCGCGCATCCTGATCATAGGCCACCATCGTCCAGTGCTTGACGCCCGGCGTGCCCGGCAGCTTGTCGAAGTCGGGATAGACCGTGACCAGCGGCCTCGGCCGCGGCTCCGTGAGGCACGGCACCTTAGGCGACTGGATCCGGGCCCAGCCATCGGGCGGCAGCTTTCCGGATTGCGGGGTGAGGGAATAGGAGATCAGGTCCCCGACCGGTGACTCCTCGGACGAGGTCGCGCGCAGCGTGTAGCGGATAGTGCAGTCCGCCTGCGGCGCGCCCGCCGCAAACCGGCTGGCGGCGAGCGAAGGCGCGACATCCTCGCTCCACGGTGCCGCCATCCCTTCGCGGCGGATCGACAGCGGCCGACCGGCGGCATCGATGCGGAAGCGATAAATCGGCGACGCGGGAACGGCATACCCGCTGCCCCGGCGAATGGCCGTGAACGGCCGCCGCATCTCCGACGCCATGACGCGAGTGCCGCCGCAGCGCACCTCGCCGGGCATCCAGGCGACCAATTGCCACGGCGTAGGCGGCGGCGTCCAAGGAGACGACTGCGATGATGCCGTATTTACGGGCAGCAGCAAGCTCGCGAGCAGCAGCATTCTCTTCATATAGGCAGTCTGCGCAGGAAAGATTGCGCACCGCAAGTAATGCGCTTGCCGGAGAGGCTCCTCTCAAGGCGAATACTTCGGCCCTTCCTTGTCACACTCCAAGCGGCCAGCCTGCTCAAAAAGCGGGCATTTTCCAGGGCTGTGCCGAAAAGGCGGGCAGGATCGACAGGCGCAGCCGGATCGGGGATGCTCGCCCCCGCGATTCGTGCTCTGGCACGGTTCTTGATTGTCGGCACCTGTGTGCGTGGCCGTGTTCGGCCGGGGGGAATACGCGAGGCATGAAGAAGATCGAGGCCATCATCAAGCCGTTCAAGCTGGATGAGGTGAAGGAGGCGCTGCACGAGGTCGGCGTGAGTGGCATCACCGTCACCGAGGCAAAGGGCTTCGGCCGCCAGAAGGGCCATACCGAGCTCTATCGCGGCGCCGAATATGTCGTCGACTTCCTGCCGAAGGTGAAGCTGGAGGTGGTCGTCGAGGACAGCCTCGCCGATCGCGTCGTGGAGGCGATCGCGGGCGCTGCCCAGACCGGCCGCATCGGCGACGGCAAGATCTTCGTCATCCCCGTGGAGACGGCGCTTCGCATCCGCACCGGAGAGCGCAACGAAGACGCCATCTGACCGGACATTTCTTTCGACGCACTGCACGAAATCCGCCGCGGGGGGGCGCCTCGCGGGGTAATGGTTTTATCCAGAAAGGGCTTAGTTCCATGGCCAATACCGCCAGCACGATCCTCAAGATGATCAAGGACCAGGAGATCGAGTGGATCGATCTTCGCTTCACCGATCCCAAGGGCAAGTGGCAGCACCTGTCGATGGTCGCCTCGATCCTGACCGAGGACGAGCTGACCGACGGCCTGATGTTCGACGGCTCCTCGATCGAGGGCTGGAAGGCGATCAACGAGTCCGACATGGTGCTCAAGCCCGACCTGGACGCCGTCTATGTCGATCCGTTCTCGGCCACCCCGATGCTGATCCTGTTCTGCGACGTGGTCGAGCCGTCGACCGGCGAGCTCTATGCGCGTGACCCGCGCTCGACCGCCAAGCGCGCCGAGGCCTACCTCAAGACCACCGGCATCGGCGACACCGTCTACGTCGGTCCCGAGGCCGAGTTCTTCATGTTCGACGACGTGCGGTTCGAGAACACCTATTCCAGCAGCTACTACAAGCTGGACGACATCGAGCTGCCGACCAACAGCGGCCGCGAATATGAGTCGGGCAACATGGCCCACCGTCCGCGCGCGAAGGGCGGCTATTTCCCCGTCGCGCCGGTCGACAGCGCCGTCGACATCCGTGGCGAGATGGTCTCGACCATGCTCGAGATGGGCCTGCCGTGCGACAAGCACCACCATGAGGTGGCCGCCGCGCAGCACGAACTGGGCCTGACCTACGGCACGCTGACCACCACCGCCGATCGCATGCAGATCTACAAGTATGTCGTGCACCAGGTGGCGCATGCGTACGGCAAGACCGCGACCTTCATGCCCAAGCCGATCAAGGAAGATAACGGCTCGGGCATGCACACCCACTTCTCGATCTGGAACGAGGGCAACCCCCTGTTCGCGGGCGAGGGCTATGCGGGTCTGTCGGACACCTGCCTCTACTTCATCGGCGGCATCATCAAGCATGCCAAGGCGCTGAACGCCTTCACCAACCCGTCGACCAACAGCTACAAGCGCCTGGTGCCGGGCTACGAGGCGCCGGTGCTGCTCGCCTATTCGGCGCGCAACCGTTCGGCATCGTGCCGCATTCCGTACGGCACCGGCCCCAAGTCCAAGCGCGTCGAAATCCGCTTCCCCGACGCGATGGCCAACCCCTATCTCGCCTATGCGGCGCTGATGATGGCCGGCCTCGACGGAATCCAGAACAAGATCCACCCGGGCGAGGCGATGGACAAGAACCTGTACGACCTGCCGCCGGCAGAGCTCGCCCAGGTCCCGACCGTCTGCGGTTCGCTGCGCGAGGCACTCGACAGCCTGGAAGCCGATCACGACTTCCTGCTGAAGGGCGACGTGTTCTCGGCAGACCAGATCGAGGCCTATGTCGAGGTCAAGCGTGGCGAAGTCGCCCGCTGGGAAATGACCCCGAGCCCGGTCGAATTCGACATGTACTATTCGGCCTGATCGTCCACACGATCGGCAAGCAGGAGGGGCGTCCGGAGCGATCCGGGCGCCCCTTTTGCGTCGAGGCGGCAGCGCGCCACGGCTTGCCCCCGCGCCATCGCGGGGCCAGGAAGGCGGCATGCGCAGCACTCCCTATTTCATCGACGGCCATTGGGTCGAAAGCCTGGGCGGTCGCCCCGCGCAGGTACGCGACCCCGCGACGGGCGAGGTCTGTGTTCAGCTGACGCTGGGCAGCGCCGCCGACGTCGACCGTGCGGTAGCGGCCGCGCGGCGGGCGTTCGACGGCTTCTCCCGCACCAGCGTCGCCGAACGCGCCGCGCTGCTGGAGGCGATCCTCGCCGCCTACGAGGCGCGGCTGGACGCCTTTGCCGCCGCCATGACGCGCGAGGTCGGTTGTCCTGCGAGCATGGCGCGCGATGCGCAGGCCCTGTCCGGCGTCGACCACCTCCGGGCGACGCTCCGTGCCCTCGGCGAGGTGGAATGGGAGGAACGACGGGGCCGCCACGCCATCCTGCGTGAGCCGATCGGGGTGGCGGCGCTGATCACCCCCTGGAACTGGCCGATGAACCAGATCGTGGCCAAGGTCGCGCCCGCGCTCGCTGCCGGCTGCACCATGGTGCTCAAGCCCTCCGAAGAAGCGCCGAGCTGCGCCGCGCTGTTCGCCGAGGTGATGGCCGAGGCGGGGGTATCCGCAGGCGTGTTCAACCTGGTCCAGGGAGACGGCGACACCGGCCAGGCGCTCGCCGCGCACCGGCATGTCGACGTGGTGAGCTTCACCGGCTCCACCCGCGCGGGCATCGCCGTGGCGCAGGCGGCGGCGCCCACCGTCAAGCGAGTCCACCAGGAACTCGGCGGCAAGGCACCCGCACTGGTCCTGCCGAGCGCGGATCTTGAGGCCGCGGTGCGCGCGACCGTTGGCAGCGTCACCTTCAATTCCGGCCAGAGCTGCCTCGCCCCCACCCGGCTGCTGGTGCCGGCCGCGCAACAGGAGGCGGCGATCGCGATCGCGCGGGAGGCGATGGCGGCGATCCGCGTCGGCGATCCCCGCGAACCGGGCGATCACATCGGCCCGCTGGTGAACCTGGCCCAGTGGCAGCGCGTCCAGCAGCTGATCGCAAGCGCCCTGGCAGAGGGCGCGACGCTGGAGGTGGGCGGCCTCGGCCACCCGGAAGGCTTCGAGCGCGGCTTCTACGTGCGCCCGACGCTGTTTTCGGGCGTCACCCCGGACATGACCATCGCGCGCGAGGAGATCTTCGGACCCGTCGTGACGGTGATCGCCTATGCGGACGAGGAAGACGCCGTCTGCATCGCCAACGACACCGACTATGGCCTCTCCGCAGTCGTGTTCGGCGCGCCCGAGGATACCCGGCGACTGGTCCCCAGGCTACGCGCGGGCATGGTCTATGTGAACGGCGGCGTGCCGGACGCCGACATGCCGTTCGGCGGCTACAAGCGGTCCGGCAACGGCCGCGAATATGGCGCGCACGGCATTGCCGAATATCTGGAGGTGAAGTCGGTGCTGGGCTGCGGCTGAGCCGGCGCCGCCCTTCTACTCCACCAGCGGCAGGGTCAGGACGAAGCGCGCGCCTTCCCCCAGCGCACTGTCGACCACGATGTCACCGCCCATGGCCCGGGCGAGCCGCCGGGCGATGTAGAGGCCGAGGCCGCTGCCGCCCTGCTCGCTCGGGTCGACCCGCTCGAATTTCTCGAAGATGCGGGCCTGGTCCTCGGGCGCGATGCCCTTGCCCTGGTCGGCCACGATCACGCAGGCGATCTGCCCCTCACGCTCCAGCCGCACCCACACGGTGGCCCCCGGCGGGGAGTAGCGGACCGCGTTGCCGATCAGGTTGACGAGGATCTGGAGCGCGCGACGGAATTCGCCGCGTGCCGCCAGCGTCTCGTGCGCGCCCGGCCGGTCGATGGTCACCCCGGCCCGCTCCGCCCGCACCGCCAGCAGCCCGGCCGCACGGCGGGTCACGTCGGCCAGGTCCAGCGACTCCACGGCGATCGCGAAGTCCGGGTCCTCGACCGCCTGCACATCCTCCAGGTCGTTGACGAGGCCCATCAGGTGGCGGCCGGCATTCGCGATGTCGCCGGCATAGTCGGCATAGTCCTGGAGCAGCGCCCCGTCCGCCTGCGCGCTGATGCTGTCGGCATGCGCCACGATCCGATCGAGAGGCTGGCGCAACGCCTCGCGCAGCCGCTTGCCGAAGTTCTGCGGCAGGCCCTGCGGCTCCGGCTGCGTCTCGGGCGCGTCCGGCTCGACGGCATGGGCCGCGCCGACGAAGCCCGCGAAGCGCCCTCCGGCGTCGGTGCGCGGCACGCCGGACAGCAGCACCGTACGCCCGGTATCGCGCAGCGTCGCATATTGCCCCTCGAACGGCTGCTGCGACGCCATCGCGCCCAGCATCGGGAAGCCTCCCTCGCCATCGTCCGTCAGCTGGAACAGCCAGGTGAGCGGGCGGCCGAGCACGTCCGTCGCATCAAAGCCGAAGCGGGTGCCCGCGGCGGGCGAGACATAGGTCAGGTGGAGCCCGCTGTCTGCCTCCCAGCGCCAGTCGGCATCGAGCGCCAGCAACTCGGCGGCGTCGGCCTCGTCGTGCGTCTCCTCACCGTCGCCCGGAAGACCCCAGGCGCCGACCGTCAGCCGCAGGCCGTCGCCCTCGGGCTCGACCTGCACCCACAGCTCGACGTCGTCCTCGCCATCGGCGACCAGGATCTTGCGCGCGACGTCGATGCCCAGGCGGCGGCTGATGCGCACCAGCTCCGCCATGGCGGGCACCGCGATCGGCTGACCAGGCTCGCCGCCGGCACGGGCGTTCAGCCCCGCCAGCCGGGGTTCGGCATGGCGCAGCCGCCCGTCGGCATCGAGCATCGCGGACGCCGGCTGGTGATAGCGATCGAAGCCGCTCATGCGCCCGCTCCGCCGCCGAGCGCGAGCAGCGCGGTGCGATAGCCGGCGGGAAGCGCCATCGCCGCCACCGCCCGCCATGCCGCCTGCAGCGGCACCGCGGCGACCTCGTCGATCAGGTCGGCGAACGCGTCCAGATCCCGCGCGGGATCCGCCTCGCACAGCGCAAAGCCGATGCGCGCCAGCGTCTCGCGCGGCAGGTCGAGCGCGCGCAGCAGCATGCAGAGCGGCGCCGGGTCGCGCTCCAGCACCAGGTCCCGCACGGCTCGGGGGCCGAGGCCGCCCGCATCCGCGATCAGCGCCACGACCAGTTCGAGCCGGCGGTCGGCAAGCGCCTCTTCGATCAGTTCCGGCAGGGTCGCCACATCGCGGCGCAGCGCGCGCGCGAGCCGGGCGGCGGCCGGCGCCTCATTATCCTGGCCGCGCAATTGCTCCACCGCCGAGATCAGCGCGCGGTCGAGCAGCGCGATCTCCTCCGGATCGGTCGCATTCTGGCGCAGCGCCGCCGCGATCGGCCAGCACAGCTGCTGGAGCGTCGCATACTCGGCAACGCTGCCGTGGAGCAGCAGCAGCTTGGCCGCCTCGGCAATCAGAGCGTCCCCGGAATGGGCGAGGCGCGCGAGCAGGCTCGGCTGGTCGGGGTTGAAGGGGGCGCGCACCGGAAGCGCGGCCGCAAGCAGCGCCAGCCGCGTCTCGGCCAGCAGTTCGGCAAGCAGCGTCTCGTCCCACAGCGTCGGCACCGCAGCCAGCCGGTCCCAGACCTGCTCGGCCTCGCCCCGGATGCGTGCGGCCAAGGCCGGTTCGGCCGCGGCGTCCAGCCGCGCGGCCGCCACTTCGGCCAGCCGATCGGCGGAGGTGCGGACCAGCCGCTCCAGCCGCTCCGACAGGGCGGCGCGGGTGCGATCGTCGAGGGGGTCGGTCAGCGGCGCGAACAACGCGGCCACCGGCGGCGCGGCCCGCACCTGCGCACGCATGCCGCGCGCCGCCGCATGGGAGAGCAGCGCTGCGGGATCGAAATCAATCTGGGTCGAACGGGCGGCCATGCACCCTCGCCTAACGTGCGGTCGTTAAGACCGGCCTAAGCCTTATGACGGCTGGCTTCAACCGCCGCCGCAAGGCTGACGACCGCGTGCAGCGTCGCAAGGGCCAGGCCCAGCGTCGCCAGGCCCAGCAGCGCGAAGGGCGTCAGCAGCAGCACCTGCGAGGCGGCGCTCGCATACCATGGCCGCGGGCGCACCGGCACGCGATCGGCCACGGTGTTGCTCGCCACCCCCCACAGCGCCAGCACGAACGGCGTCGCATGCCCCGCGGCAAGCGAGGCGATGATACCAAGCAGCAGCGCCGACAGCACCGCCAGGAGGAGGATGCCCTGCTCCTGCTGACTCGCGCGAACATTGTCGCCCCGCAACCAGCTGAGCAGCGATCCAGCCGAAAGCAGGATCACCGACAGGAGCGCGAGGAGCATGCCGGGCGCCGGATGCCCCAGCCCCAGCGTCACCAGCGCGAGCAGCCCCGCGCCGCCGCCTGCGACCGCGGTCGCCCAGGCGGGCACCTCACGCCGGACGAGCTGGGGCAGGAGAAAGCGCGTGATCGGCGTGAAGAACCACCGGTCCGCCCAGCCGGTGCGCTGGTTGGCGAGCGCCCCCAGCACGTCGTTGCTGCGCCCGGCGAGCACCTCCGCGTCGCGCTCCACGCCATGGCCCGATCGGCGGGCGGAGGCAGGGAGCGCCACGTGGCGGGCGCCCGCCTCCACCGCGATGCGGAGCACGGTGGACTGGAAATCATATTCGCGGGGCAGCGCCGCCACTTCGGCGAGCCGCTGCGCCGAAAGCGTCGCAACGCCCGCCCAGCACTGGCCGCGGTCGAGCCGCTCGACCGCGCCGCTCGCCTCCGTCTCGGGCGTTACCAGGATCGCGTCGGGCGCCTCGCCCGCCATCGCGTGCAGCATCGTGTCGGTGGTCACCAGCCCGTCCGCGATCACGACGACCGTCGCCAGCGGATGGATCTTGGCGGAGGCTTCCTCGGCGGAGCGGACGATGTCCACCGTCACCTCGCGCTTGGCGATGCGACTGACGGCACCCAGCAGCGCGGGCGTCACCCGTCCCACTGCCACCACCATCTGCCCCACGCCGGCTGCGGCGAGCAGCCGCGCCTGATATTCGATCAGCGTCATGCCCCCGAAGGGCAGCGTCGCGGCGAGCGTGCCGGCGCGCCCCTCGGCGTCCTCGGTCGCGAAAATAAGCCCTGCAAGCATGGGCATCGGGTTAGGCGGGCGCAGCGGCGCTGCCAAGAGGCGCAGGACGCGCAAATGCGCCGGAAATCGCATCTTCTCGACTTCGCGGGCGCCGAGCGGCTAGGGAGGCCGCGCAAACAGCAGAATGATCGAGCGATGACCCAGTACACCTCCGACCTCCTCCGCCTGCTCGACGCGCGCGGCTACATCCACCAGGTGACCGACGCGGCGGCGCTCGACGCGCTTGCGGCCAGCCAGGTGGTGCCGGGGTATATCGGCTTCGATCCGACCGCCTCGTCGCTGCACGTCGGCCATCTCGTCTCGATCATGATGCTGCGCCAGCTCCAGCGCGCCGGCCACAAGCCGATCGTCTTGATGGGCGGCGGCACCGGCAAGATCGGCGACCCCAGCTTCAAGGACGAAGCCCGCAAGCTGATGACGGAGGAGACGATCCAGGCGAACGTCGCCTCGATCAAGCGCGTGTTCGAACGGTTCCTGACGTTCGGCGACGGGCCGAGCGACGCGATCATGCTCGACAATGCCGAATGGCTCGACAAGCTCGAGTACATCCCGTTCCTGCGCGACATCGGCCAGCATTTCTCGGTCAACCGGATGCTGAGCTTCGATTCGGTGAAGATGCGCCTCGACCGCGAGCAGTCGCTGAGCTTCCTCGAATTCAACTACATGATCCTCCAGGCCTACGACTTCCTGGAGCTGTCCCGCCGCGCGGGCTGCCGCCTGCAGATGGGCGGATCGGACCAGTGGGGCAACATCGTCAACGGCGTCGACCTCGCCCGCCGCGTGGACGGCACGCCGGTGTTCGGCTTGACCACGCCGCTTCTCACCAACGCGGATGGCACCAAGATGGGCAAGTCCGTGGGCGGCGCGGTGTGGCTGAACGAGGATCTGCTGTCGCACTTCGATTATTGGCAGTTCTGGCGGAACACCGACGACCGCGACGTCGGCACCCGCCTGCGCCTCTTCACCGACCTGCCGCTGGACGAGATCGCCCGGCTGGAGGCGCTGCAGGGCGCCGAGATCAACGAGGCGAAGAAGATCCTGGCCGACGCCGCAACCGCGCTCTGCCGTGGCGAAGAAGCGGCGGCCCAGGCGGCCGAGACCGCGCGCCGCACCTTTGAAGAGGGTGCTGCCGGGGATGCGCTTCCCACGCACCAGCTGGCGGAAGGCAGCATCACCGCCGTCGACGCGCTGGTGGCGCTCGGCCTCGCCGCGTCCAAGGGCGAGGCACGCCGGCTGATCAAGGGCGGCGGCGCCCGCGTCGACGGCGAGAAGATCACCGACGAGGCGATGCAGATCGCCGTCTCGGCGCCGGTGCGCCTGTCGTCGGGCAAGAAGCACCACGGCATCCTGCTGCCGGCGGCGTGACGCCGGCGCGCTAGCGGCAAAAGCTGTCGTATCCCTGCGCAGGCAGGGATCCAGGGCCAAGCAGAGCAACGGCCGGTTGCGCTCGTGACCCTGGGCTCCTGCCTTCGCAGAAGCACCGGGGGCCCATCCTCCCTTCTTCGTACCCCGGCGGAGGCCGGGGCCCAGTTGGGAAGGCGGTAGTCAGGGTCTGCACGCCCGCCAGCCGCCTCCAACTGGACCCCGGCCTCCGCCGGGGTACTGAGAGAAACCTTTGCCGGGGGTACCGACAAAGCCGGCACCTCTCCAAGACGGTGCTTAGTACCGCCCGAGCATCCGTCCTTCCCCATCTCAGCCAATGCTGATATCCATTCGCCGCAAGGGGGCGCCATGGACGAGAAGTTCAGGCAGACGGCGGCGGGGGCGGTCGAACCGTCGCACGTGCGCGACGAAGTGCAGTTTGAGGCGCGGGGCTTCGGTCCTGCGGCCGAGGCGCTGCAACTGCGCGTCCTCAACATCTCCTCGCACGGCCTTTCCGCGACCACCGACCTGGCGTTCCAGCCCGGCGACCGGCTGCGGCTGATCCTGCCGGTGGTGGGGGTGATGGCGGCCGAAGTCCGCTGGGCCAAGGGCATGCGTTTCGGCTGCGTGTTCGACATGCCGATCGACCGGGCGAGCTATTACGAACTGCTCGCCGCGGTGCTGGAGCCGCTGCCGCCCTTCGATCCTCAGCCCGAGCGCAGCAGCCCGACGGCGGCATCCCGCTCGAACAAATAGAGCGCCAGCCGCGCCGCCTCGCCGCGCGGGCCGTGCAAGCCGCCGTCGCGGTCGACCAACAGGCGCGCGTCGCCGTTGGCGGCCGGCATCAGGTCGTCGAGCATCTCTGGTGTCGCCAGGCGGAACTGCATCTCGCCCGACTGGCGGGTACCCAGGATCTCGCCCGCGCCGCGCAGCCGCAGGTCTTCCTCGGCGATGCGGAAGCCGTCGTTGCTCTCGCGCATCAGCGCCAGTCGCGCGCGGGAGGTTTCGCTGAGCGCATTGCCGCGCAGCAGCAGGCACCGCGAGGTCCCCCCGCCCCGCCCCACGCGCCCGCGCAGCTGGTGGAGCTGGGCCAGGCCGAAGCGGTCCGCCGCCTCGATCACGATCAGCGTGGCGTTGGGGACGTCCACCCCGACCTCGATCACCGTGGTCGCGACCAGCACGCCGGTGCGCGCTGCCTGGAAATCGGCCATGGCGGCGTCCTTCTCCGGCGCCTTCATCCGCCCGTGAACCAGCCCGACCCGCTCGCCGAACCGCTGGCGCAGGCCCTCCGCGCGCGCCTCGGCAGCGGCGAGGTCACTCTTCTCGCTCTCCTCGACCAGCGGACACACCCAGTACGCCTGCCCACCGTTGGACAGGTGCCGGGCGAGCGCGTCGACCACTTCGTCCAGCCGATCCTCCGACACGACGCGCGTCTCGATCGGCTCGCGACCGGGCGGCATCTCGTCCAGGCGGCTGACGTCCATCTCGCCATATTGGGCAAGCGTCAGCGTGCGCGGGATCGGCGTCGCGGTCATCACCAGCAGGTGCGGCGGGCGCTGCGCCTTGGCCTGGAGCATCATCCGCTGGGCGACGCCGAAGCGGTGCTGCTCGTCCACCACCACCAGCCCCAGGTCGCGATAGCCGACGCCCTCCTGGAAGATCGCGTGGGTGCCGACGAGGATGTCGATCGACCCATCTGCCAGCCCCATCAGCGTGGCCTCGCGCGCGCGGCCCTTGTCGCGGCCGGTCAGCACCGCGACGTTGACGCCGATCGGCGACAGCAGCCGGGTGAGCGTCTCCCCATGCTGGCGCGCCAGGATCTCGGTTGGCGCCAGCAGTGCGCCCTGCGCCCCCGCCTCCACGGCGATCAGCAGCGCCATGATCGCCACCAGCGTCTTGCCAGAGCCCACGTCGCCCTGAAGCAGCCGCAGCATCGGCTGCACCTGCGCCAAGTCGCCTTCGATCTCCGCAATGGTGCGCGCCTGCGCACCCGTGGGCGCATAGGGCAGCTTCAGCCGCGCGCGCACGCTGCCGTCGCCGGTCAGCGGCCGGCCGCGCTTGGCGCGTGCCTCGCCCCTGACCAGCAGCAGCGCGAGCTGGTTGGCGAACACCTCGTCATAGGCGAGCCGCTGGCGCGCCTTGGCATCGGCCGGATCGGCGTGGATGCGCGCCAGCGCCTCGCGCCAGCTCGGCCAGCCACGGGTGGAATGCAGGCTCGGCTCGATCCATTCGGGCAGTTCGGGCGCCCGCTCGATCGCCTGCTCGACCAGCCCCGCGACCCGGCGGGAGGTGAGCCCTTCCGACAGCGGATACACCGCCTCGCGCTCCGGCAGGCCGCTCGCCTCGTCCAGCGGCAGCACCTGGTCCGGGTGGACGATCTGGAGCGACTGGCCATAGGTCTCGAGCTTGCCCGACACGCGCCGCGGCTCGCCGAGCGGCAACAGCTTCTTCACCCAGCCGGCATTGCCGCCGAAATACACGAGGCTGACGACATTGCCCGCCGCATCCTGCGCCTGCACCCGGGTCGGGCCCCGCCCGGCGCTCAGCCGATAGTCGGTCGGCGTCAGCGTGATCGCGATGATCCGCCCGGCATCCACCGCATCCAGCGTCTCGCGCGGCAGCCGGTCGACCCAGCCGCTCGGCAGGTGGAAGGCGACGTCGACCACGCGCGACAGGCCCAGCCGGTCGAGCGGCTTGGCCATGGCGGCGCCGACCCCCTTCAGGGCGGTGACCTCGGCGAACAGCGGATTGAGAAGTTGGGGACGCATGACTATCTGCTGCCCCTACCGCGTTTCGGCCCGTGTCGGGAAGCGGCGTCGCACTGACTCGCCGACGGCCGTTCGCGTCCGCCGGCTCCTTGCCGTTGGAGATTCCATGGACCGCGAAACCCGTCTCAAGCGCCTGCGCTTCCGCGCCTGGCACCGCGGCACCAAGGAAGCCGACCTGATGATCGGCGGCTTCTTCGACGCGCATGGCGAAACCTGGAGCGATGCCGAGATCGAGTGGTTCGAAACCTTCCTGGAGGAGCAGGACGTCGACATCATGGCCTGGGCGATGGGAACCCAGCCGGTGCCGCCGCAGTTCGAAGGCACGGTGATGGCGGCGCTCAAGACGCTCAACTACGTGCCGATCGCGCGCTGATTCCTTTCTGAACGGATTTCTCCGCCGCCTATGCCCGATCTCCAGACCATCCTGTCCGCCAGCCGCCCGCTCACGCTTTCGGGCGTGCCGGCGGGGTTCCTGCCCAGCCTGCTCGCCGATCTGGCGCGGGGAAGCGCCGGCGGGGTGGTCTATGTGGCCCCGGACGAGGCGGCGATGCGGGCGGTGGCGGCGACTGCGCCGTTCTTCGCGCCCGAGCTGGAGGTACTGAGCTTCCCGGCGTGGGACTGCCTGCCCTACGATCGCGCCTCGCCGACGCTGCGCGCCATGTCGGAACGGCTGGCGACGCTCCACGCCCTCCAGAGCCCCGGCAAGGCGCCGCGCCTGCTGGTGACCACCGTCAACGCCGTCACGCAGCGCGTGCTGACCCCGTTCCGCATCCGCCAGCTGGTGGCGCGGCTGGCGCCGGGCGAGCGCATCTCGCTCGATCGCCTGGCCGAGCTGCTCCAGGGCAACGGCTATGTTCGGGTCGAGACCGTCCATGACGCCGGCGAGTTCGCGGTGCGCGGCGGGCTCGTCGACCTTTTCCCCTCCGGGGCCGAACAGGGGCTGCGGCTCGACTTCTTCGGCGACGAGATCGAGAGCGTTCGCACCTTCGATCCCGCGGACCAGCGCACCAGCGGCCGCATCGACGGCTTTACCCTGCTGCCGGCGTCCGAGGCATTGCTCGACGAGGAGAGCGTCAAGCGCTTCCGCGCCCGCTATCGCGAGACCTTCGGCGCGACCGCGACCGGCGACCCGCTCTACCAGGCGATCTCCGACGGCCGCCGCCTGTCGGGCATGGAGCATTGGCTGCCGCTGTTCGAGGAACGGCTGGAAACACTGTTCGAGCACCTCCCTGCCGACGCGGTGATCGTGCGCGACGCGGGTACGCCCGGCGCCGCCGAGGCACGGTTCGAGGGCATCACCGACTATCACGCCAACCGCGCCCGCGCGCAGTCGGCGGATCCGGGCAGCTACCGCCCGCTGCTTCCTAACCAGCTCTACCTCAATGCCGAGGAATGGACGCGCCGGCTGGACGAGGCCGCCGCGCATCAGGTGACGCCGTTCCACGAGCCGGAGAGCGCGACCGTGCTCGACTTCGGCGTCGACGGCCCGCGCGACTTCGCGCCGGAGCGCACCGCCGGCAACAACGTCTATGAGGCGGTGGTCGCCCACCTCGCCAAGCTCAAGCGCGACGGCCGCAAGGCGATCCTCGCCAGCTATTCGCCGGGCGCGCGCGAGCGGCTGACCGGGCTGCTTGCCGACCACGGCCTGAAGGGTGCGATCGCCGCCGACGGCTGGCAGGAGGCGCTGGGTGCGGCCGAGCGTGGACCGACGCTGATCGTGCTGCCGCTCGACCACGGCTTCACCGCGCCCAACGTGGCGGTGCTGACCGAGCAGGACATGCTCGGCGACCGGCTGGTCCGGCGCGCCAAGCGCCGCAAGAACACCGACGCGTTCCTCCAGGAACTGGCGACGCTCTCGCCCGGCGACCTGGTGGTGCATACCGAGCACGGCATCGGCCGCTACGAAGGGCTGACCCAGATCCCGGTCTCGCGCGCGCCGCACGACTGCGTGGCGCTGAGCTACGCCGGCGGCGACAAGCTCTACGTGCCGGTCGAGAACCTGGAGGTCCTCTCCCGCTACGGATCGGGCGAGGAAGGCGCGACGCTCGACAAGCTGGGCGGCGAGGCGTGGCAGCGGCGCAAGAGCCGCATGAAGGAGCGCATCCAGGCGATCGCGGGCGAGCTGATCGCGACCGCCGTCAAGCGCGCGCTGCGCCCGGCCGAAGTAGCCGAGCCCGATCCCAGCGGCTACCCCGCCTTCGTCGACCGCTTCCCGTACCAGGAGACCGAGGACCAGGACCGCGCGATCGGCGACGTGCTGGACGATTTGGCGGCGGGCACGCCGATGGACCGGCTGGTCGTCGGCGACGTTGGCTTTGGCAAGACCGAGGTCGCGTTGCGTGCCGCGTTCGTGGCCGCGATGGCCGGCATGCAGGTGGCGGTGGTGTGCCCCACCACGCTGCTCGCCCGCCAGCACCACATGAACTTTACCCAGCGGTTCGAGGGGTTCCCGATCAACGTCGGCCGCCTCTCCCGCCTGGTCCCCGCGGCCGAGGCCAAGCGGGTCAAGGAAGGACTCGCCGACGGCACCGTCGACGTGATCGTCGGAACCCATGCGGTGCTGTCGAAGAGCATCGACTTCAAGCGGCTCGGCCTCGTCATCGTCGACGAGGAGCAGCGCTTCGGCGTCACCCACAAGGAGCGGCTGAAGGCGCTGAAGGCCGACGTCCACATGCTGACGCTCACCGCCACGCCGATCCCGCGCACGCTGCAGATGGCGATGTCGGGCCTGCGCGAGCTGTCGGTGATCCAGACCCCGCCGGTCGATCGCCTGGCGGTGCGCACCTATGTCATGCCCTGGGATCCGGTGGTGATCCGCGAGGCGCTGCTGCGCGAACATTATCGCGGCGGCCAAGCCTATTTCGTGACCCCGCGCATCGCCGACCTGCCCGACATCGAGAAGTTCCTGGCGCAGGACGTGCCGGAAATCCGCTACGTCGTCGCCCATGGCCAGATGAGCCCGAGCGAGGTCGAGGAGCGCATGTCCGCCTTCTACGATAAGCGCTATGACGTGCTGGTGTCGACCACCATCGTCGAAAGCGGGCTCGACATCCCGTCCGCCAACACGCTGGTCATCAACCGCGCCGACAAGTTCGGCCTCGCCCAGCTCTACCAGCTGCGCGGGCGCGTCGGCCGCGCCAAGACGCGCGCGTACGCCTATATGAATACCGCGCCCGAGCGGCAGATGACCGAGGCCGCGACCAAGCGGCTGAAGGTGCTGTCCGACCTGGAGTCGCTGGGCGCCGGCTTCCAGCTCGCCAGCCACGACCTCGACATCCGCGGCGCCGGCAATTTGCTGGGCGACGAGCAGTCGGGCCACATCAAGGAAGTGGGCTACGAACTCTACCAATCGATGCTGGAGGAGGCGATCCTGGACGCCAAGGCCGGCGGCCTGCGCGAGGACAAGCCCAAGGAGTTCTCGCCGTCGATCACCGTCGACGCGCCGATCCTGATCCCGGAGGACTATGTCCCCGACCTCGACCTGCGCATGGGCCTCTATCGCCGCCTCAACGACGTGGACGACCGTGCGGGCATCGACGCCTTCGCCGCCGAGCTGATAGACCGCTTCGGCAAGCTGCCCGAGGCGACCGAGAACCTGTTGAAGCTCATCGAGACCAAGCTCAACGCCAAACGCGCCTGCATCGCCAAGATCGACGTCGGCGCACGCGGCGCGATCGTGACCTTCCACGAGGACAATTTCCCCAACGTCCCCAACCTCCTCGCCTATGTCGACCGGCTGGGCGGCGCGGCGAAGCTGCGTCCGGACATGAAGCTCGCCATCTCCCGCGCCTGGCCGGACCCGCGCAGCCGGCTCCACGGGGCGCTGCAACTGTCGCGCGGACTGGCGAAGGCGGCAGGGTGAGCGGTCTGTCGTCCTGAGGTGCGGGCGGCGACAGGGGAGCGGCCGGTCTGCCGCTCCGCCCTGCTAGCGCCAGAAGAGTCCGGCTGGAGCGTCCGAGCTGCGGTGGGGCTGAGCTTGTCGAAGCTCCACCACAGCACGAACGGATATACGCAACCTCACGCCTTGAACGACAGGAAGCCGTCGTCCACCGCGACCGTCGACCCGTTCACGGCCGATGCGGCGTCGGTGAACAGGAAGGCGACGACGCTTGCGACCTTTGCCGGCTCGATCAGCCGGTCGTGCATGTGCTGGGCGGCGATTTGCGCCTTGAACGCCGCGTCATCGCCCAGGATCGGCGTATCGATGAAGCCCGGGGCGACGCCGACCACCCGGATGCCATGTTCGGCCAGCTCCAGCGCGCCCGAACGGCTCATCGAGATGACCGCGGCCTTGGCAGCATTATAGTTGAAGCTCCCCCGCGACGCGACCGAGCCATAGATCGAAGCGGTGTTCACGAACGTGCCCTTGGCGCCGATCTCGACCATCTTCCGGGCACCATAATACATGCCGTAATAGACGCTGTGCTGGTCGACCTCGATGACCTTCAGATAGGATGCCGGGTCCATCTCCAGGAAGGGTTTCACCAGTCCGATGCCGGCATTGTTGAACATGCCGTTCAACGTCCCCAGCCTGTCGACGGTGAAGTCGACCAGCGCGCTCACCTCCTCCGCCTTCGACACATCCAGCTGGTAGGCCAACGCCTCGACGCCGAGCGCCTTCACCTCCGCGACGACGGCATCCGCACCCTCGATATTGAAGTCGGCGACGACGAGCTTCGCACCCTTGCGGGCGAGCGACAGACAGGCCTCGCGTCCGATCCCGCTTGCGCCGCCCGTGACAATGATGACCTGGTCCTGCAGTTCCATTGGCTCGCTCCTGACTGGCTATCCGCTGGCCGACAGCACCAACGCCCGACCTTGCTGATGCGAACGGAACGAAACAGCCATGTCTTGGTTGCAAAGATACTTTGGGGAGAAGATACAGAATGCACGAAGGTCCGGAGGACGGGACGAACATGCGCCTGGTCCGCGCGCTCCGGCGATTTCTGGCCACTGCCGCCCGCAACGACATGGTCATGGCTCGCGAACTGGGACTCCACACGACGGACCTTGCGACGCTCGACCTCGTGTTCTCGTCGCCGGAACCGCTCACGCCCGGACGCATCGCCGACCACCTGGGGCTGACATCGGGCGCGGCGACCGGCGCCATCGACCGGATCGAGCGCGCCGGCTACGTCCGTCGCCTGCCTAACCCCGGAGATCGGCGGGGCACGCTGGTGGAGCCTCTGCAAGGTCGTGCAGACGATGTGCTGCGGATCTACCGGGACGTGGTCGATCGATACGATAGCGTCTTCGCCGGGTTTTCACCGGCCGAAAGGCAGGTCGCGACGCGGTTGCTGGAGGCACTCTGCGACCAGGACGGCCTTCCGCGCCGTCGATGAAAAACGCATTTGCGCTCGGGTCGCAGCGCTCCGCCCTGCCGCACGTCTACCGGACTGGCCCGATGCTCAGCCCGCGGCGATAGTTCATCGTCACCGCTACGCGGTTCTCGCCGGAGCGCACGGGGATCACCACCTTGGCGAAGTCCGGCTCCAGGCGCATCAGCGACAGCTTGGGATCGCGGGAGAAGCCGCCGCCGTCGTTCCAGTCGGACTTGCCGTTGCCGTTCGCGTCGTGGCGGACCGCCACCGCATAATCGCCGGCGCGCGGCACGGCGATGCAGATGGTCGCTCCCTCGCGCGCGGGTGCCTCGACGCGGCCGAGCCAGCGGCCCTTCTTCAGGAAGCCGGCGCCGTCGTAGAGCTGGACGCGGACCTTGCCGGTGCTGTTCTTGAGGCCGCGCACCGTCACCATCAGCCGGGTCTGCGTCGCAGCGGTGCAGGCGCCCGGATCGGCCGCCTGTGCGGACGCAGGGGCGGCGGCCAGCAGCGCCCCGCCGAGCAGCGTCGCGATTGTCGCGTTCATCTTTTCAAATCTCCGTTCTTGCAGCCGCGGCCCCCCTATCCGCAGCCCCCAAAGCAGAAACGGGCGCCGTTGCGGGCGCCCGTTTCGTGGTTCTGGCTAGGGCACGCCGCCGATCAGGCGGCGTCTCCCGCCTTCTGCTTTTCCGCATAGACGCGGACCGGTTCCTTGCGGCCCTCGATCACGTCCTTGTCGACCACCACCTCGTCGACGCCGTCCATGCCGGGCAGGTCGAACATGGTGTCGAGCAGGATGCCCTCCAGGATCGAGCGCAGGCCGCGCGCACCGGTCTTGCGATCGATCGCCTTCTTCGACACCGCGACCAGCGCGTCGTCGTTGAAGCCCAGGCGCACGCCCTCCATGTCGAACAGCTTCTGGTACTGCTTGACCAGGGCGTTCTTCGGCTCGGTCAGGATCTTGACCAGCGCGTCGATGTCCAGGTCCTCGAGCGTCGCGATGACCGGCAGGCGGCCGACGAACTCGGGGATCAGGCCGAACTTGAGCAGATCCTCCGGCTCGGTCTGGCGCAGCACCTCACCCGTGCGGCGCTCCTCGGGAGCGGCCACATAGGCGCCGAAGCCGATCGACTTGCCCTGCAGGCGATCGCCGATGATCTTCTCCAGGCCCGAGAACGCGCCACCGCAGATGAACAGGATGTTGGTCGTGTCCACCTGCAGGAACTCCTGCTGCGGATGCTTGCGGCCACCCTGCGGCGGAACGGACGCGGTGGTCCCTTCCATCAGCTTGAGCAGCGCCTGCTGCACGCCCTCACCCGACACGTCGCGCGTGATCGACGGGTTCTCGGCCTTGCGGCTGATCTTGTCGATCTCGTCGATGTAGACGATGCCGCGCTGCGCCCGCTCGACGTTGTAGTCGGATGCCTGGAGCAGCTTGAGGATGATGTTCTCGACGTCCTCGCCGACATAGCCGGCCTCGGTCAGCGTGGTCGCGTCCGCCATGGTGAACGGCACATCGAGGATGCGCGCCAGCGTCTGGGCGAGCAGCGTCTTGCCGCAGCCGGTGGGGCCGACGAGCAGGATGTTCGACTTCGCCAGTTCGACGTCGGCGCCCTTTTGGCCGTGGTTCAGGCGCTTGTAGTGGTTGTGGACGGCCACCGAGAGCACGCGCTTGGCCTGCTTCTGCCCGATGACATAGTCGTCCAGCACGTCACAGATCTCCTGCGGCGTGGGGACGCCCCCGTCCTTCTTCGACACCAGCGCGGACTTGGTCTCCTCGCGGATGATGTCGTTGCACAGCTCCACGCACTCATCGCAGATGAACACGGTGGGGCCGGCGATGAGCTTGCGCACCTCATGCTGCGACTTGCCGCAGAAGGAGCAATAGAGCGTGCTCTTGGAGTCACCGCCGCTGAGCTTGGTCATTCACTTCTCTCCCGCGCACCTAGGCGCGTTACACCGCCCGACAGTCTACACTCGGGCACCGGTCCGGCAATCCATAAAACGCGTTGGTTATCAGGACGTTGCCCGCGCCGCCGGATTCAGGCGCGGGCATGTTCCAGCCGCGGATCAGGCCGCAGGCGCTTCCTCGGTCGGGGTCGGGCGCTTGTCGAACACCTGGTCGACCAGGCCGAACGCCTTGGCCTCTTCCGCCTCCAGGAAGGTATCGCGATCCATCGCCCGCTCGATCTCCTCCAGCGGCTTGCCGGTGTACTTGGCGTACAGGTCGTTCATCCGGCGACGGATGCGCAGGATTTCCTTGGCCTGGATCTCGATGTCCGAGGCCATGCCCTGGGCGCCGCCCGACGGCTGGTGGACCATGATGCGCGCGTTGGTGAGCGCCACGCGCATTCCCGGCTCGCCGCTGGCGAGCAGGAAGCTGCCCATCGACGCTGCCTGGCCGATGCACACCGTGCCGACGCGCGGACGGATGTACTGCATGGTGTCGTGGATCGCCATGCCGGCGGTCACCACGCCACCCGGCGAGTTGATGTACATCCAGATGTCCTTCTTCGGGTTCTCGGACTCGAGGAAGAGCAGCTGGGCGGTGATGAGCGACGCCATGTGATCCTCGACGCCACCGGTCACGAACACGATCCGCTCACGCAGCAGGCGCGAATAGATGTCGAAGCTGCGCTCGCCGCGGCTCGACTGTTCGATGACGATGGGGACGAGGGCGTCGTGGATGTCCTGCATTGGGTTCCCGCTTGGTAAGGTTCGAAACACAACATCGGCGCTCGGATCGCCCGGCGCAAGGGCCGCGAGGTGCGATCCGCGGCGGGACGTCAGTTGCCGGGGGCCGGATGCGCCAGATAGGCCAGCCGCCGCACTTCCACCCGCCCGCGCACCACCGTGTCGAGGATCAGCCCCGAGAATCCGCACAGGAAGGCGAGGATCATCAGGCCCGTCACCAGGATCGCGGTCGGGAAGCGCGGCACGAGGCCGGTCTGGAGATAGGTGACCACCAGCGGCACTGCCAGCAGCAGCGAGACGGCCGCAAGGAGGAGGCCGATCGCGCCAAAGAACCACAAAGGCCGCTCGAACCGATAAAGCGTCGCGATCGTCCGCGCGATCCGCCAGCCGTCTCGATAGGTGCTGAGCTTGGAGTGCGACCCCTCCGGCCGCGCGAAATAGCAGGTCTCGACCTCGGCGACCGGCATCTTGAGCTCCAGCGCATGGACGCTGATCTCGGTCTCGATCTCGAACCCGGCCGAGAGCGAGGGGAAGCTCTTCACGAACCGGCGGGAGAACACGCGGTAGCCCGAAAAAATGTCGGTGAAGCTGCGCCCGAACAGCCGCGCGAGAATGCCGGTCATCGCGCGATTGCCGAAGCGATGGCCGCGGCGATAGGCGGCCTGGTGCTGCTCGACCCGCGATCCGACGATCATGTCGAGCTGCTCGCCGACGAGCTGCGCGACCATCGCCGGTGCGACGCTCGGGTCATAGGTCGCGTCGCCGTCCGCCATCACATAGACGTCGGCCTCGATGTCGGCGAACATGCGGCGCACGACCGCGCCCTTGCCCTGGATGCGCTCCGAGCGGACCACTGCCCCCGCCTCGCGCGCGACCGCGACCGTGCGATCGCGGCTGTTGTTGTCATAGACGTAGATCGTCGCGTCCGGCAGCGCCTCGCGAAACCCCGCCACCGTCTGCGCAATCGCAGCCTCTTCATTGTAGCAGGGCAAGAGGACGGCGATCTTCATGCAGGTTCCGGTAGCGTCTGAACTGCGCCCGCGCCTAGCCCATCCCTCGGACTGGCCGCCAGCAGAAAAGAAGATCGCGGAGGGAGCGTCGCCGCGAGCCGGTCTTGCCGCTTGACAGCCGTGTTGCCAGGTTAATACACCAGCCAAATTCTTGGGGGGGAATGAATGCGGCAATATGGACGGATCGGAGCTGCGCTTGCGGCTCTCTCTTTGGCGGGCGCGGTTGGAGCGGCACCCGGTGCGGCACAGGATTCATCGGCCGCATCCGGCCGACCTCGTGCGAACCTTTCCGTTACGGTGGACGTAGAGGCGACCAAGGCGGTCCTGGCCGCTCTCCAGAACCCGGCGTTGACGACGGCGGACGCGCTGCGCGTGGCTGCGCTTCCCGGCAACCAGGGACTGATACGCAAGGCGCGCAACTATGGGCGTCCGGCGTCGAACGAACTGTTCGCAAAGGCCTTGATCGCCGCGGCTCAGGGGAATGATGCCGAACCCGATCCCGCCAGATTCCGCTTCGGGCAGGTGCGAAGTCATATCGAACAGATCCGCGCCACGCTGGACAAGCTGGAGGATCCGAAATCCAATCTTCTGGATCAGGTCAAAGGCAGGATCGCGGAGTTCACGCCGCCGGATCTGGGCGGACACGTCGTCGGCCACCTGATCGTGGGCGGCACGTCGGGCGGCTTCGCCTTCGGCGATCCGGAGTTCTTCCTAAACCTGGACCGGTTCCCTTCCGCGCCGCTCGCCGCCACGGTGATGCAGCACGAACTGTTTCACGCCATCCAGGGGATCGCCAAGCAGGCGCGGCCGCTCTCGCCCAAGGCCCAGGCCTGCACGGCTGCGGTGCCGCATAGCAAGGAGTTGGTCCCGCTCTTCGCATCGCTGGAGATGGAGGGCAGCGCCAGTCTGGTCGGCGACGTCGCCGCGATGCCAGCGGGGACCGACGCGGGAAGCGACGAGGCGCGGCAAAGGACATTGCGCAACATCGGCCTGGTCGATCGAAGCGTCACGCTGCTCGAACTGTCGGTCCATGGCCTGAACACGGGCGCCGAGGTCCCGTACGACGACGTCTATGCCCTAGGCTTCTATGGCGACGAAGTGCTCTATGCCCTGGGCTATGTCATGGCGCGCGCGATTGTCGCCGAAGAGGGCAAGGGTGCGATCGCCGAGCTCACCGGGCAGCCGGGTGCACTGTTCGTGCAGCGCTACCGGAAGCTCCGCGGCTACGGCAAGTCGGAAGCCGTCCCGGCCCTTGGCGCCGAGACGCTCCGGTCGGCCGACCGCCTGGCGGCCTGCCTCGCCTAAGCCTGCACCGGCGCAGTTGATGGTGCAGGGGAACAACGTCCTGCCTTCCTTCGGCGGGACGCCGCACTTCTTTGATCAGCAAACGACAGTGTCGCTGGGGGCGGAGCGCCGTCGCGCCCGCTCTTTCACGGCCCGGGGATCAAAAACGATGAAGACGGTTACCTACGGGCTCAGTGCACTGGGGCTCACCCTGCTCGCTGCGACGTCGCTGCCTGCCGCGCCGGTTCAGAAGGACCAACCCGTCCGCGCGACGGGCAAGGTCCGCGCTTCCCTGGCAGACGGACGATTTGAAGGTCAGGTTTGCGTCGAAGCCCGGCCGCCGGCGACAGCAAAGACCTTCGTGCTCAATGCCGGACTGAACGTCGCGCGCGTCACTGATGGGAGCGGCAAGCCCGTGAGCTTCACCGGCTGGTTCGATCCAGAGGTCGACGGCGAGGCGCGTGTGTATACGTTGGAAGACGCGCCCGCCACGATGTGCGTGTCCTACGTCGGCGCCTTTCCGGTCTATGCCGAGCGCGACGCACCGACCGACTTCAAGGGGTTGATCGCCTTCAACGGAGACAGCGTGCGCGCGTCCGAACAGGCGGTGTGGTTTCCCGCCCCTTTCGACCCTGTGCTGAAAACGCGGGTCGATGTGATGGCCTATGATCTGGAGATCGCCTGCGATGGCTGTCGCTTCCTCTACATGAACGGCAGCGGAGCGACCAAGGGCCCTGTCGCGCAGTTCAGAAGCGAGCTCGCGCGGCCCCTGCTCCTGTTCGGCGGCACCGGGCCGCTCACGCGGACCGGTGGCTTGACGATCCTCAACCAGTCAGTGACGGCGGCCCAGCAGGCAGCCCTGGCCGATCACTTCTCCGGAATTCGCGCCTTCTACGGCAGCTATCTTGGTCAGCCGTTGGCCGACGAGCCGACGCTGCTGCGGATGGTTACGCTGAACCAGGTGGACCGGGATCGCAGGGAGAGCTCCTGGGGATTTGCGACCTGGCCGACGATCGCGCTCAGCGGCTCTGTCGGTGCCATCGGAGACGCCCTGCTTGCCGGGGGAGAGAAGGCCGAGATGTACGCAGCGTACCTGTCCCACGAAACAGCACATTACTACTTCGGCACATTGACCCGGCCGACCGGCCCCTACGCCTGGCTGCTGCTGGAATCGACTGCGCAGTTCCTGTCGATCAAGGCAGAGCAGGCCATCCTGGGCGAGGACGCAGCGTCCCGCCAGGTTGCGCAGCTTCGAAAAGCGATCGAAAAGCAGCCGCAAGCGTTCGTCGCGCTCGACGAGATCACCGCCTCGTCGCAGATCGACGGGGACTATCGCTACAACTACGGCCCCCTACTGCTGCTCTCGCTCGAGCGCGCGGTCGGCGAGGCCCAGATGCGCATGTTCATGCGGCGATTGTTGTCTGCGCCCCCGATCCATCGGTGGTCCGACATTGCCGAGCTTGCCGTCCAGTCGGGGATCAAGCCCGAGACATGGGATCGCTGGCGCGCGGAGTGTGTCGCCGGCGGCACCCGCGCTTGCGTGGGCACAGTGACCGCCGCCCTTTAGCGCCCGGGTGCGTCGCGCCCGAGCGTGCGACGGGTTGGAGAGCGAAGCCCCTCCCGTGCGACGGCCCCGCGTCCGGTCGAAGGAGGTGCACGCCAAACAAAAAGGGCTGCAGGTCGCGGTCGACCTGCAGCCCTTCCTGATCCGGTCGGACGCGCGCTTAGGCGGCGTCGTCGGCCTTCTTCTTGGCGGCCTTCTTCTTCGGTGCGGCCTCGCCGGCCTCGTCCGAAGCGCCTTCTTCCTTGGCAGCCTTCTTGGTCGCAGCCTTCTTCTTCGGCGCGGCAGGAGCTGCCTCGGCGTCGGCGGCGGCCGGCTCGATGTCGGCGGCTTCGGCCTTCTTGGTCGACTTGCGCTTCGGCTTCACCGGCTCGGCAGCCGCTTCCTCGGTACCGTGGTCGTGATCGTGCGCATGATCGTGGTCGTGGCCATGCGCGTGGTCATGGTCGTGATCATGGTTGTGGACGTGGGTGCCGCTGGCGAACCCGTCCTCGCTCTCGATCGCGGCTTCCAGCTCCTCGCGGGTCACTTCGCGGTCGGTGATCTCGGCCTTGTCGAACAGGAAGTCGACGACCTTGTCCTCATACAGCGGCGCGCGCAGCTGGGCGGCCGCCATCGGCTCCTGCTGGACGTACTGGATGAAGCGCTCACGGTCGTGCGGCGAATACTGCTGCGCTGCCTGCAGGATCAGACGCTGCATTTCCTGCTGGCTGACCTCGACGCCGTTCGCCTGGCCGATCTCCGACAGCAGCAGGCCCAGGCGGACGCGGCGGACCGCGATCGCGCGGTAATCCTCGCGCTCGTTCTCCAGCTCGGCCATCGCCGCCTCGGGGTCGGCCTCATGGGTCGCCTCGTGCTGGAGCTGTGCCCAGATCTGGTTGAACTCGGCTTCGACCATCGAGGGCGGAACCTCGAAGTCGTGGTCGGCCGCGAGCTGGTCGAGCAGCTTGCGCTTCATGTGGGTGCGGGTGAGGTTGTTGAGCTCCTGGCCGGCCTGATCCTTCAGGATGCCGCGCAGCTGCTCCAGGCTCTCCAGGCCCAGCGCCTTGGCGAACTCGTCGTCCGCGACGGTCTCGCCGGCCGGCACGCGCACGTCGGTGACCTTGAGGTCGAAGGTCGCCGGCTTGCCCTTGAGCGTGTCGACGCCGTAATCCTCGGGGAAGGTGACCTCGATGGTCTTCTCTTCACCCTTCTTGATGCCGACCAGCTGGTCCTCGAAACCCGGGATCAGGCGGCCCGAGCCGATCTCGATCGACATGCCCTCGCCGGTGCCGCCCTCGAAGGCGACGCCGTCGACCTTGCCCGCGAAGTCCATGACGACCAGGTCGCCGGTGGCGGCCTCATGGCCTTCCGGTGCGTCCTCGTGGCGCTTGTTCTGGCTGGCGAGCTGCTGGATGCGCTCGTCGATGGCCGATTCGTCGGCCGGAACGGTCAGACGCTCGAGCTTGATGCCCTCGATCGCGGGGGCCGGCACGTCCGGGAGCACTTCCAGCTCGACCTTGACGACCGCGTCCTTGCCCGGCTCGAAGCCCTCGTCCAGCGACACCTGCGGCTGCAGCGCGGGGCGCAGCTTCTGCTCGGAAAGCAGCGTCTGCACGCCTTCCTGGATCGAGGTGTTGAGCGCTTCCTGGGTCAGCGCAGGGCCGTGCATCTTGCGCACCAGGTTCGCGGGAACCTTGCCGGGACGGAAGCCGGGCATGCGGATCTGCGGCGACACGCGCTTCACCTCGGCATCGACCTTGGCGTCGATTTCGGCCGCGGTGATGGTGAGCGTGTAGGCCCGCTTCAAACCCTCGTTCAACGTCTCGACAGTCTGCATTCTCGACAGCTTTCGTCCAATAGGATCGGGATCACGGTGTCCTACAAGCTTCGCTTGCGAGAGCGAAGCTGGTGCGGGCGAAGGGAGTCGAACCCCCACATCTTTCGATACTGGAACCTAAATCCAGCGCGTCTACCAGTTCCGCCACGCCCGCGAGCGGACACCGCCGGCACGGCGGCGTCTATAGCAGCCACACAGGCTGGAGCAAGCGTCGTGGCAACCGCGGGCCTCCCTGGCGCGTTCAATGCGCGTCCAAGGAGAGACACCATGCCCGTAGAGCCCCCCATCCCGGCCGCCCCGCCGGAGGC